>CAZEWU010000371.1:0-1500 GCA_964516155.1 uncultured Caldisericota bacterium | reverse complement strand
GCCCGAGATCCGGGAGGAGGCTTCACGGCTTCTGGATGCCGATCCGACTCTCGCAGCGCCGGACCATGTCCATCTGGCTGACATGATGTCTCTTCGATATCCGGCATCGAAGACGCACCCCGGAGAGAACTGAACGATGATTATTGGGTCAGGGGCGCTCAAGGGCCGCTTGCTGAAAACCCTGGGCAAACAGCCTTGGCTGCGGCCGACATCCGACAAAGCCAGGGAAGCACTCATGGACATGCTTCGGCCTGTACTGAAAGGAGCCCGCTTCATCGATGTCTGCAGCGGCACCGGAGCCGTCGGCATTGAAGCGATCAGCAATGGGGCTGCTCATGTTACGTTTGTGGACATTGACAGCAAGTCCATTCGCCTGGTACGTGAAAATGTCGAGAAGCTCGGACTTCACGAGAAAGTGTCTATTGTCAAAGGCGATGCCGAAACATACGCGGCGGGCCTGCTTGGTTCGGAGTTCGACGTCCTGTTTGCAGACCCCCCGTTCGACTCCGGTTTGCAGAACCGTCTTCTTGAGTCGCTGTCCATGCATTTGCGCGCTGAAGCAGACGGTTGTATCATCATTATGGAGCATGCGTCAAGACAGCCGGTCGGCGAAAGATATGCGGGTCGCGCTGTCACGCTTGGGAGGAACAAAGAACGGCGCTACGGGGATATTACCATGTCTTTTTTCCACGCGACGCGACAGAGAAATGAGGCAGACTGCGTGATCGATGACAAAACAGAATAGAGTGATGGTTTTCGTGCGGAAAGTCCGACACGATGCGGGTATGCGGCTAGGAAGGTTCAGGCGGGCGGGAACGCTTGCCCTGGTGCTGGTCATATGTTTTTCTGCCGTGTTATGCGTATGGCCTTTTCTTCCCGTGCATCGGAGTGTTGCGGCTGGCACGACGGTCGCAACGGATTTTGTCTCCCGAAGGGACATCGTCTATACAGATACGGCAAAGACTCAGGAACTTCGTAAGAGGGCCATGAACGAAGTGGCTCCCATCTACAAATTCGACAGTTCTCAGCTGTCATCTGCGATCACGGCCTTTGAAGCCATGATCGGCAAGCTTATCACCATTCGTTCCCAGGGCATGCCCCAGGAGCAGGAGTCCGAGAGGGTCGCCGCGCTTCTTATGACATCCTCCGGCGGGACGACAAAGTATCTTGCAACGTGCTCCGAATCCGAAGTGCAGTCTGCAAGAACTGTTGCACGTCAGGCACTCACGACCGTCATGGGACGTGGTGTTCTGGAAGGCAATCTCATGGCCGCCCGCGAGAGCATTAACACAGAACTCAAAAAATACGGCATCTCAGACAATCAGGTTCGAGCCGCCTACCTGCTGGCAGCGCGCTTCGTAACCTCGAATCTTATCTACGACCAGAGCGCCACTCTTCTTGCGCGTGAAAAAGCGGCGTCCTCAGTCGTTCCGGTCGTTTCTACCATCGCCGCAGGCACGCCTGTCAACTCCGGCGGCCCCCCGGGGGAACGGCTCTTGA
>CAZEWU010000370.1:0-1508 GCA_964516155.1 uncultured Caldisericota bacterium | reverse complement strand
TACAGGCAACACCCGGAACATCGACCGCACGCATGCGAGCTGCCGTCGCCTCTGGAAGCAGGGAATGATCATCAAGCAACGTCTTGTCCAGATCAAAAACAGCGAGTTTCCGGAGGTGAGAGGACCCGCCTGTTTCAGGCATGGTACACTCCCGTGACAAAACGCTCGACAGCGGTCACAACTCCGCATTCATTGTTTGACGGAACAACATAGTGAGCAAGCTCTCTGACGGAGGGATCCCCGTTCGCCGTCGTTACCGGAACGCCGACCAGGCCGAACATGCTTGCATCCGTCTCGTTGTCACCGATCGCCATGACGTTTCTCATATCGACATCAAGCATGTGCGCAAGCGTCATCAGACCGCTCCCTTTCGTGACGCCTGCGCCCATGACGTCGATACAATTGCTTTCTGATTTCTGGACTGTGGCTGTTTTGCCCAGAGCGCGTTCGAGATCGCACTTGAGAGCATCGGTTTCTTCAAGGCGGCAACGGATCGCAATCTTGCGGTACCCGTCAAATGCCAGGTCATGCCACGTATGGATATCCCGGAACAGGGAACTGAGCTCTCCAAACACGGTCCCCTGCAGGAAGAAGGGCGCCGCTGCATTTTTGAAGAATACCCCATCACGCCCGCGCGACAGAAAGAAGTTAAAGTCATAGGAGCTATGTTCCAGCGTCTCCAGGACGGTTGCAACGACCCGGTGAAAAAGATCCCATTCAGCGATGATGTGCCAGTCAAGGGGGTCCTGAATAACAGCCCCTGTCTCGGTGATCATCGGAACATGGACGACACCCAGCTGTTCGACAAACGGTTTCATGGATTCTTCCCCGCGTCCGGAGCACAATGTAAATTCCACCCCCGGTCTGAGCGCCGCCCGGATACCGTCAACGGCCTTCTGCGGTATCAGAGAATGGCTGTCCAGCAGAGTCCCGTCGAGATCGCAGGCTATGAGCTTTTCAATATGGCTCATGACGCCTATGCAGTGTATGCCGCTCTGCCTTCGCAGATCGTAGAAGCAACACGAAGGTCCGGAGTCAGGACGACAATATCTGCGGCAGAACCCGGGCGGATAATGCCACGATCATCGATGCCGATGGAACGGGCAGGATTCAGACATGCGCAGCGGAATGCACTGGCAAGGTCCAGGCCTCCCATGGAGATAATATTGCGGACAGCACGATCCATGGTAAGAAGGGAACCTGCCAGCCGGCCGGCCACCGGCCCGTTTGCGATACGGATAGAAGTCTCATCCACGATCACCTCGTCTCCGTCCAGGATCATCTTTCCCCTGGCGTCAGAACCTGCAATCTTCATGGAATCAGAAATAAGAGTAAGACGCTCCCTGAGGCACCGGCCGACCAGAGCAATCGTGGGGGCGATGGAATGCACGCCCGGCGTCATCAGCTCAGCCAATGGCGTCTGCAAGTGCTCGCCGCGACCGGCGAGTCGGACCACATCGCGATCGGTCAGGATGCCCGCCGGAACATCCGCCTCGGTAACCACCACG
>CAZEWU010000369.1:0-1517 GCA_964516155.1 uncultured Caldisericota bacterium | reverse complement strand
GTTCGCTTGTTACCATCCGTCGCACCCTGGAAGAGCCGGTAGCTGTTGCAGACCTTGCACGAACTCCTCCCGATGCCCAGCAATGTGCTCACATTTTCAGCTCGCTGGCCTTCTCGAACCTTCTGAAGCGTGTCAACAAGATCTTCGGCACAACTCTTGCCGCTCCGGCAACGATATCCGCCACAGCGCATGAAGAATTGTTCGCTGCACATGCAACAGCCCCCGAAGCAGCGCGCCTGCCCGAGGAAACTGCGGAAGATGAGCGCGTGGCTGTTGCACTGGTCCCGGATCCTGACAATGCCGGGTACACACTGGCGTACCATTCACGGGCCGGCGCACGCCAGAAGCACGTGAGTACCATGTTCAGTCCGGCTGCGTCTCTCCCTGACCTGAAGAACATGCCTCAGACGACATACGTGTATGACTACAAAGAATTGCGGCACGCTGCAGCATCATTCGGCATCCCGCTTCCAGACAACGTCCGGGATATCATGCTGGGCCAGTATCTCCTGGATCCTGACCAGAAAGCATGGTCTCTTGAACGTATCGGCGAAGCCTGCGGAATGACAGAGATCGACCTGACGACGGCAGAAGAGCAGGCCGATCTTATTTACCACGTATCCTACGCTGTCGACCGGGCATTGGAGCAGGAACAGCTTACCCGCATACTGACGGAGGTGGAAATGCCTTTCGCCTCTGTGCTGGCCGCTATGGAATTTACCGGCATCCGGACGGATACGGCATATCTCCGGACACTCGGGGCGGAACTCGGTACGCGCATCTCTGAACTGGAGCGCAAGGCATATGAGCTCGTCGGAACACGGGAATACAGCCTGCAATCTCCCAAACAGCTGGGGGCGCTTCTCTTTGACGTTCTGAAGCTTACGCCGATCAAGAAGACGAAAACCGGCCCCAGCACAGACGTCGAATCCCTGGAATCCCTTCAGAACGAGCACCCTGTCGTTCCTCTGATCCTGGAGCTTCGCCAGTTAACAAAGATCAAGGGGACCTATACCGATGCGCTTATCCGATTTGTCGGACCTGATGGGAGAATTCATCCAACATTCCTTCAGACGGGAACGGCCACCGGGCGGATCAGTTGTATCAACCCGAACCTGCAGAACATCCCCGCCAAGACCGAAATCGGACGCGAAGTACGTCGTGCTTTTATCCCGTCGCATGAAGATTGGGCATTCATTTCTGCTGATTATTCACAGATCGACCTTCGTATGCTTGCCCACCTGTCGGCCGATGAAAACCTTTGCCAGGCATTCACGAAGGGCGAGGATATTCATCGGCATACCGCGTCGCAGATTTTCGATGTCCCCGAGAGCGAAGTCACACCGGAAATGCGCAAACGGGCAAAAACGGTTAACTTCGGTATCATTTATGGTATCTCTCCTTTTGGGCTTTCACGGCAGCTCGGCATAGGAGCGGATGAAGCGCGCACCTATATTGAACGCTATATGAAACGTTTCCCGGGGATTCAGGAATATCATGACCATGTCATCGAAGCA
>CAZEWU010000368.1:0-1540 GCA_964516155.1 uncultured Caldisericota bacterium | reverse complement strand
CATCCGGTGACCAGTGAGCAGAAGCATCCGTCTGGTCCCCCTGCGTGAACTGCCGGTCATACGATCCGTCTGTGGCAGCCATCCAGAGATTTGCGTACTTCTTCTCGGTCTTCTGATCGACGCGCTGTACTGCATACGCAACGCGGGTTCCATCAGGAGACAGTTCCGCCCCGGTGATAATATGGAACGCATACAGGTCCTCCGCTGTCACGGGACGTCTTGCCGTTTTCACTTGTGCCATTTTCTTTCCCCCAACATGTCATGTGCACAGCCCCGATACGGAACGTACTCGCACCGGCAGCCGGCCAGGAGTTTCCTAGGACATTGTAGCCAGAATGGGGGAAATGGTGTGGCGGAAACCGAACAAACCTTCTGGAAAAGAAGACAGCATCAGAATTCCTGACGCTCCAGCGCCTGGTATGCCAGCCACAGCAGAACAGCGATCAGCCCCGTTCCGACAAGAAGCGGCGCCAGCTGGGGAACTGGATGCGTAACAAGGCTCCGGCTCCCGAAGAGGGCAAGAGGATTCAGCCACCGGAGGAACCTGACCTGACCAAGGAGCGAGCACACAATAAGCACCGCGCCCGCCACCAGCGCACCTTTGATCCGGTCGGGTATCAGAACGGAGACAAGGAGAGAGAATGCCGCCATAACCAGAAGAGCGACCAGCGCATGCAGCAGAGCAACGGCAAGGAAAGCAGGATCAGGCGTCTTCCCGATCACGATGGATGTCACAGCGGCAGCAAGGGTAGCCGCAATAACGGAGATGCACAACCCGCTCAGCAGGACGATGGCCTTGGCTGCGAGAACAGCCTTGCGGCTCACCGGACGCGAGAAAAGAAAGACCGCCGTATGCAGTTCACGTTCACCTGCAACCGTCCCGGTCAGCAGGATGACCGCCAGAAGAGCCCCCACCTGCTCAAGGTTTTTGGAAAACCATTGAGAGAAAAGATAGGAATTGATGTTGCTGAAATCCGGCATGATCTTCTGAAGCAGATTTGCAACGTCGGCAGGCATCTTCTCCATCCCGGGGATCATGCCGCTGCTCAGCATCGTATAGGCAGCAGCGACGAAGACGGCCACAGCGATCAGCAAGACAAAGGTGATGATGAGCTTGATGCGGTTCTCCCGCAATTCCTTCCAGATAAGCGCCTTCATATCATGCCTCCATGAACCGCATGAAGATGTCTTCAAACGAGAGATTCTGAATGTTCAGGATGGAACCGCCCATGCGATCGACGATCCTGCGGGCGGCGTCTTCCGAAGCATACATCTCGATATCCCAGGTATCCGGACCGGTTTTCCTGGAACGATGGATAGCCGGATCACGGAGCTCCGCTGCCGGGATGTCCCGGGCGATCCGCACGGTATACACCCGATAGCCGGTTTTCAACGACTCCACTTCATCCTGAAGGAGGGAGCGCCCGCCCCGGATAAAGGCGACCGTGTCGCAGATCTTTTCCACTTCGCTCAGGATATGAGAGGAGAGCAGAACAGTCAGATTTCTGCCGGCGGTTTCGTCGGCCAGCACCCCGAGAAA
>CAZEWU010000367.1:0-1542 GCA_964516155.1 uncultured Caldisericota bacterium | reverse complement strand
ATCGGTCTGCCGCAACGGGCGCATTTCCCACAGCTCGACAGACAGTCCGAGATGCGCAAGAACAAGAGCGGCCTCGCTTCCTGCCAGGCCGCCGCCGATGACACGGATGTCGCAGCTCATGATTCAGGATCTCACAATAGCAAAACTGTCAGGGCCCTCTCTGATCAGGAGCCCACGAAGTTCGAGAGTTGTGAGAACGCCCAGAACCTGATGAGCGCTGCTTGACAACCTGGCACAGAGCAAATCCACAGACGTGCACCCGTCTTCGATGGCATCAAGAATGCGCTGTTCGTCGGTCGTAAGCTGAGGGCGTCTATCCTGCTGAAAGGGAAGAACGCCGGAAAAAGATGGAAGTTCTTCAAGGATATCCTGAGTCGTCTGCACCAGTTTTGCTCCTGTCTTGATAAGATGGTTCGTGCCAACATGCTGTGGCGCATAAATAGATCCAGGAATTGCAAAGACTTCCCGGTTCTGCTCCAGAGCAAAACCGGCTGTCAGCAGTGATCCGCTTTGCTGTGCCGCTTCGACGACCAGCACACCCAGCGACAGCCCGCTTATAACGCGATTGCGCTGCGGGAATGAGTAAGGAGTCGGCTGCGTATGCAGATGAAACTCCGATATAACGGCACCACCCCGTTCGATGATGCGTTGTGCAAGGCCCTCGTGCGGCACCGGGTAAATCTGGTCGATCCCTGATCCGAGCACAGCGATCGTTAAACCTGAAGCGTCAAGGCAGCCGATATGAGCCGCCTTATCAATGCCGTAAGCAAGACCGCTGATGATAGCAAGTCCTGCCGACGCAAGCTGGCCCGCCATGTCTGACGCGGTCCGCAGACCTTCAGGAGTAGGCTTGCGGCTCCCGACAATAGCGATGGCCTCATGAGGCAAAATGGATTCATCTCCGCGGACCTCCAGGAACAGCGGAGGGCGATAGCATTCTCTCAGCCGTTCCGGATATGCAGCGGGTCCATCAAAAATGGTGACGAGAGAATCGCCCGATGCCTGCAGTTCCGCCAGTTCCTCGTCCGCCTTTACGTAGGTGGACGCCAGATCGCAGGAAGGAGATTCCTTTCCATGAGTGGGGAGGAGAAGAGCGAGCATCTGGTCGAGCCGGTCTTGCGTAAGGGCTGCAGCTTCCGTCGGATCTTTGAAAAGAGACAAAAGATCCCACTTGCGGACCCCGATAGGCAAAAGATCGAGGGCAAGGGCGACCCGGCCAAATGACGAAATCATGACGTGCTAGACTGTCAGTTGTTTCTTGGCTTCGGCAACAAGGGTCTCAAATGTTGGCTTGTCGTGAACTGCCATATCTGCCAGAACTTTGCGATCCAGCTTGATGCCGGCTTTCTTCAGACTGCCGATAAACTGCGAATAGGTGATACCGTTTGAACGGCACAGCGCATTGATACGAACGATCCAAAGTGCACGATATTCGCGCTTCTTTTCCTTGCGGTTGAAGTATGCATGCCGTTCCGCCTGCTGGACCGCCTCACGTGCAGCTCTATAACGGATCGAACGCGCGCCACGATAACCTGCACTGAG
>CAZEWU010000366.1:0-1542 GCA_964516155.1 uncultured Caldisericota bacterium | reverse complement strand
AAGCCAACGTTGAGGAGAAGGAAGATTCCCCAATAGGCAAACGATGACCGGAGAAAAGAAGGACAGGCGACGAGGATGCGAAAGCCGCTGGAGGCATTCCACCAGAGCCACTGTACCCTGAATCCAGGATAGAGGAACGCCCATGTATTACCGTTGCAGGCATATTCTGCCAAGACCCACAACAATAGGGTCCCGATAGTTGATACCCAGGCATTGCCACCTAATGCCGCGATGAGAAGAGGAACCGTTGCGATCGATGCCGCTGCGAACACCTGGAGGAAACCAACCCGGAGGACATATTGTCCAGGAATGTGGTGGAACAGAAGATTGTCCAGTGTACGGGCGCTTCCTCCGACTAGTTCCCAAGGCTGGACAGTTGGATATCGTGCCAGAATAACGCTTACTATCCACGCCACTCCTTGAACGATGGCGATGAGAAGCATGGAGCATAGCATCATGGCAACTGCCTTGGCCAGCAGATACTGCCATTTCCGAAATCCCCGGGTAAGGACATATTGTGCCACCCTGGTCTTGCGGTCAGTGGCGAATGATGCTCCGACAGCAAGACTGCAGGCCAGCGGAAGGATAAAGTCAGAGCCCGCTATAGCACGGATAAAGAGATAATACTTGGAAGCTCCAGCAATTGTGATGACAAGCTGAGGGTTGTCAGGATGTGGCATATACAGTTGCGTATATCTGGCGAATGAAACAGCCATGCCGAACCGGGCCACTGCGACTCCGGCGCAGATGATCCAGAAACTTGTTGATAACAGAATCGATTTGAGTTCACTTTGGGTTAGTCGTCGCATGTAGAATCTCCTTTGCCCGCTCGCCCTGTCATGATGGGGCGGGCGTTGCGCAGGCACTGAGAGCTAGTACCAGCCGAAATGCAGGATTCCGCTTGCAGGGACTCTTACGAGAGCATCTGCACCAAAACGGACTTTGACGCGATGCGTGGTCGCTGTTGTATTGGTCCACAGGAGCTGCGTTCCAGTCGAATAGAAAGCTATCTCGTTTCCCATCGGCTGGAGCGTGTCTGCATCAACAACCGTCATGAAGACGTTATGCCCATCAGAACTGTCCAGTTCGGCCTGGACGTACTTCCCGGGAGACATGTCATACCACTCAGAGTGAACGTAGGAAACCACCGGGATAACGACACTAAACGGATAATCTCTGGTGACCATTGGTGAGACTACGGTGGTCAGCACATTTGTGTTGATCACATTACCGGTTCCGGTATCCGTAGCTGCAGGCAGTTCACCGGCCCGTACAAGCGCCGGTTGACTTGCACCAAGGAGTCCAAGCAAGACAACAAGAACCAGAATGCACTTGAGACGTCTCATCTGCTATTCCTTTCGCTCATGACCTTACGTCTTCCCATCACTGGGTCAGATGCTTCCAACAAGCCAGACTCCCTCTACCCTTCTGTGTGCATTCACCGCCTTATATCCATAACGCAATGGTTCTGTTTTTGCTGACGGGGTATCCAGAAATGGTTCAGCGCTGCCGGGGAGGAGGAGCCGACAGCGCTGAAGGAGG
>CAZEWU010000365.1:0-1550 GCA_964516155.1 uncultured Caldisericota bacterium | reverse complement strand
GATGAGGCACCCGATCGCAATCCCTGCGACCGCTTCGTCCAGCACAAAAGGGAGCAGAACCAGCGCTTCGCCGGGTCGGAACTGAACTTGCATGTAGCTGATCGTGTTAAACGGCGGCATCGCCGTGAGAACGATATACATGGCAGCGATGAGCGCTGCGCGCGTGAGCTGGATCGTGCTTCGGTGGCTCATTGAGCAGGTGTTTTGTCTTTGGCGGAGGATGTCTCGCTGTTGTCGGACTCTGGTTCAGCCCTGCCGGATTTCTCCAGGCGCTGGCGCTGTTCCAGGAGCATGGCACGGAACCTTCTGCGCAGCATCAGATCGTTTGCCGTCGCGATGATTCCGGCAAGCAGCAGTCCCGTGAAAAAGGATACATAGGCCAGCCCTTCGACTGAGACCTGCATCGCAGGGAAGAACGGGATGTTCAGGGTTACCCTGGGTTCACGCCACTGACTGACGATCAAGGCAAAGATGAAAACCACGACGAGAAGAACGGTCAAGCTGATCAGCATTCGCTTCATCCGGTACCTCCATACTTGACGATATCATACTACAGGCATTCTTGACAACGGCAACCATATGCCTAATATACCCCAAGGGGTATACAGTGGATCAGAAAACAAAGGTCATAAACAGCCTTCGACGTGTCGAAGGGCAGTTACGAGGCATCGAGAAGATGATTGATGATGGCCGCCCGTGTGACGAGGTGCTTGCTCAGCTTGCGGCAGCCCATGCGGCCGTAGGGCGCATCGGTACCGATCTTCTTCTGAAGGAAGTCGACTGCCGACTTCCCCACGGCGTATCGCCGGAGCAGGAGCTGGAACGACTCGAAAAGCTTCTTTTGACGTACAGTGAGCTCAAATGAAACTGTGGAACAGAACATACAGTGAATAAATCCCACAAGGAGGAAGATATGGAAGACAAAGAGATCATTGCAACTACCGCCAATTTCCAGACCGAGGTATTGGCTTCACAGACCCCCGTTCTCGTGGATTTTTATGCAGACTGGTGCAACCCATGCCGCATGATCGCTCCGGTAGTCGCCGAGATTGCAGCTGAATATGATGGAAAGCTGAAGGTCGCACGCCTGAACATCGATGACAACCAGGAGATCGCGGCACGGTATGGCATCATGAGCATTCCGACGCTTGCTTTTTTTGTCGGAGGCAACATTGTCGACCAGGCGGTCGGCGCGGTTCCCAAGCGGACTATAACAGCCAAGATCGATACCCTTGTCAAGGGCAGCTGACAGTCTTCACAATTCCTGACAGCGGGTGGCCGCCGCCATTGCAGCCACTCGCTGTTTGCTTGTCAATGCCGCCTGATGCAATACAATAGATAAGGGTGATGCTCATGTTACTGACAGAACGGCAAAAACGCATACTGCTGGCTATCGTCCGAAAATATATGGATGATGGCGAGCCTGTCAGTTCGGGGTATGTGGCGGCCCAGCTTGGCAGCGATCTCTCATCTGCAACGATTCGCAATGAGATGGCGGAGCTGAGCGGCATGGGCTACCTGCAGCAGCCTCATGTGTCGGCGGGACGAGT
>CAZEWU010000364.1:0-1555 GCA_964516155.1 uncultured Caldisericota bacterium | reverse complement strand
AACAGTGTACACGGATCTGATGCGTCCTTCCTGTCTCGATACGAAGTCTCAGGAGAGACGCGATCTGCCGGAAGCAGCGAATGACATCGAATTCTGTCATCGACGGCCTTCCAGCACTGTCCGCCTGGCGAAGCAGCAGTCCATGCGAACGGACCGCTCCGATCGGAACACTTATTCTCCCGTGCTGTTCCAAAAACCCTCCCCGAACCAGAGCTATATACGTCTTCTGCATTTCATGTGCCTGCACTTGTTTCTTGATGCACAGCCAGCCTGCTTCAGAACGTGCCAGCACCATAGTTCCGCTCGTGTCCTTGTCGAGGCGATGGACAACGCCGGGCAACTCAAGCTCCGGCCCGTCAAAAAGACTTATCCCTGCATCCAGAACGATCTGACTCAGCGTCCCCGGGAGATATCCAGGCGCACTGAAAACGGTGACTCCGGCAGGTTTGTTAACAGCGATGACATCATCATCACAATAGAGAACCGGCACCACAACGGACCCCGATTGGAGATTATTCATGCATTCCCCATCGCGCCGGGAAAATAAGCGCAAGACAGCACAGAATAGCTCCGGCGGTAACAAGGCAATCAGCCACGTTGAAAACAGACCATCCACGTACCCAGATGAAATCCGTCACCTTCCCCGCGGCCAGACGGTCAATGAAATTTCCCAGAAACCCTGCGAAGATAAGAGACATGCCGCGGGCCAGCCCACAGTCACCCCGCTTGACTGCAACAACTGCCGCCGTCAGTACCACGACTCCTAAAAAAGCATTAAGCGGTATGACCCACGGACGACCGCCAAAAAGCCCGAACGCAACGCCATTGTTCATGGTCAGTACAAGACCAACAGGTCCCGCCACCAGACTCGTATGCTGCAGATAGCGCCTGGCAAGCCATTTCGTTCCCTGATCTGCCAGAATTGCAGCAATCGTCACCATGAACCACCTTATGATCTTCACAGCCTGAATTACCTATTCCTTTCCATCGGTGGGCTTATTTTCAAGACCTATCTCGATGACCTTGTTCCGTGACATGAAGCCACTGACTATTCGTACAGAAGAATGAGGTACGCTAAAATAGCTGCTGAGCACATCAATCAGTTCCTGATTTGCCTTCCCTTCCACAGGTCTGGCACAGAGGTGGATTTTCCACGGCGTGCCGGATTCAATCGTTCTCTTTCGGCTGCCGGGAATGACATGAACGAGAATACGCATCTGTTCCCCTCTCTCTGCGACATAAACCAGGCCGTCCATTCTCTGGTTTGAGAATGGACGGCCTGCCTGCCTTTATATTGGAATGGCTTACTTTTTTGTCAACAAGTGGCAGGAGACACTATGCCCCGGAGCAACCTCAATCGCTGCAGGTTCCTGTTCCTTGCACACGGGCATGGCATACGGGCAACGCGTCCGGAAATGGCATCCGGAAGGCGGGTTGACCGGAGATGGAACATCTCCCTGAAGAATAATCCGCTCACGCTTGACATCCGGATCCGGCACCGGCACGGCAGACAACAATGCTTGAGTGTAGGGATGCAATGGATGGTCAAAGAGCT
>CAZEWU010000363.1:0-1556 GCA_964516155.1 uncultured Caldisericota bacterium | reverse complement strand
CCCGTCTCTTCCCGGAGTTCCCGTCCGGCCGCCGCCAGGATCGTCTCGCCTGGTTCCCGGTGTCCGCCGGGGATCTCGTATGTCGTGCGTTCCCTGTGTCTGCAGAACACCCACATTCCCCGGGAGCGGGCGACGATGACCGCAAACCGTAGGCGTTCGTCAGGGACGGCGGCGTAAAACTTTACGTTCATATCCACAGGATAACCTCGCGTATTCCCGGCTTCTCCCGCCGGAAAGAGTGCAGATTCTGATTTCGATAGTCTGGTTTATTATTCCGACGGTTTCGCTGGAGCATTTCTGTGACAGCGATGTTTCCATATGGGCGGTACGTTCCCTGATCCGTCCGGCTATTTAGTATTGTATTCGAAATGCCCGCCGTCTTCTTCCAGGATCAGCCGTTTCTTGCTGTCGGCTTCGGTGATCAGACGGACCGGGCGGCAGGGGTCGCCGAAAGCGAGGTAGTTATCAGGGATGTCTTTTGTGACGACGCTGCCGGCGCCGATCACAACATTGTTTCCAATATGAACACCACCCAATACAACAGCATTGCATGCGATCCATACGTTATCGCCGATATGGATTTCCTCAGCGTATTCGGCCATGGTTGTATTCCCTTTTTCATCTGTTCCCATGCGTTCCTGGGCGATCAGGGGGTGCGATGTGGCCATTAATGAGACATTCGGTCCAAAGCATACATTGTTGCTGATGAAGATACGGGCGTCATCCATCACCACAAGATTGAAATTCGCAAAGAAGTTTTCTCCGATAAAGGTGTGACAGCCGTAATTGAACTGGATGGGTCCCTGAAAATAGTACGTTTTGCCGACGCTGCCGATGAATTCCCGGATGATCGGCAGACGGTCTGGATCATACTCGTCCATCGCATTGTATCGCTGGCAGGCAACGTGCGCTTTATGCTTGATATCTTTCAGCTCTTTTTTGCGTGGATCAAACATCTTTCCTTCAAATATCTTCTCTTCTTCTCTCATGGATCAAGGTCCCTTTCATTTCTCATTGGTTCTGACATTGTAGCCCGGATCGAAGGGGCGCGAAGCTTCAGGGACTTGCTGAACTTCTCTCAAAAGCGCATTCATCGAAAGAAACTCTGACAAAGCCCCTGAATGCCACAGGTGTGTCCGGACCTTCCGTGCAAGCACACATGGTCATCAGGATACAGGGTTCAGAACAAGTGCCAGACGAACTGCTGCACTGCCGGTACGGGTCTCCGGTACGGGTCTCGTTTAGCCCCTGCCCGCTCCCCTGTTCTGCTTTTGCCGGCTGTTCCTCTTTGTCCTGCTTCTCTTGCGCCTCGTACTCCTGTGCGGTCAGGATCACGAGCCCACCTCGACAGATCTACTTCCTGCCGTCAGGCCGCATCAGATACTCGATTACTGCTCTGTCGGTTGTTTGTCGCTCTCCTCGACAGTTTCCGGGAAGTTGGCGACCCACGCCTTGATCTCGTCGCTGTCAATGAGCCAACCGTCCTTGAAAGCGTCGACGAAACTCAGGCAGAAAGGACCGTGCAACCAGATAGCCTTTGCCTCTGCTACCGAGCG
>CAZEWU010000362.1:0-1570 GCA_964516155.1 uncultured Caldisericota bacterium | reverse complement strand
TTCAGGACCAGGACAGCCTGAAGCCCGGGACGGGATCGGGGGTGCTGCTCATTACTGCGCACTCAGCCAAGGGGCTTGAGTTCGGCCACGTGTTTGTCGTCGGCGTCGAGGAGGGGGTCTTTCCTCACCGCCGGGCGCTGGACAGCAGCGCCGACATAGAGGAGGAACGGAGACTGTTCTATGTAGCGTGCACGCGTGCACGCTCAGAGCTTTGTATCACGTACTGTACGCAGCGAACCAGCTATTATGGTTCTGGATTCCAGGAGCCATCCCGTTTCATCAAAGAGATGGAACTGACAAAGGAGAAGGCCGCTGGAGCGCCGGGTCAGGAGCATCTGGAATTGATTGACGGAGAGTCCGTTATGCATACCATCTTTGGACCGGGCAAAGTAACGGAGATCTTCTATGACGGCAGCGAGCAATATGTCGTTGTTGATTTCAAAAAAGTCGGCATGAAGAAGCTGGCTGTCCGGTACGCTCAGTTGAAAAAGATCTGAGCGGCCTATGGACAAGGCATTGGAGCTGTGCCGGCTTGAAGTAGGCGTGCAAGATAGTAGACTTGCAGCAGGGCGATGTTTGTATGCACTTCCCGGGAGGTGCTCATGATAGGATTCTGGATAACGATGGGAGTTGTGTGCGCAGTTGTGGATGCATTTCTCCCATATTACGTGCTCGTCTGGTTTTCCGGAGGAGCGCTTGCAGCGCTGCTGTTTGCCTGGGCTGGATTCAACAGCCAGATACAGTTTCTGGTGTTTTTCCTTATCTCGTTTGCGCTCATGGCGGTTGTTGGGCGATACATCAACAGTCGTTTACTGAGAGGTGGTTCCAAGATGCGAACAAATATCGAAGAGATGATGGGCAAGGCGGCAACCGTCGTCATGGCGATCAATGCCGGCGAAGCAGGTCGAGTTGCGCTCAAGGGCACGACATGGCGTGCCGTCCTGGATGACGATACGGGCACGGCGGCTGTCGGTGACAAAGTTATCGTGGTTTCCATTGAGGGAGTCACCCTCACGGTTAGAAAGGAATAGGAGGCGCTCATGCCGTTTTCGTTCAACTGGTCGATTGTCTGGTGGCTTGTTGGTATTGCAGTCGTTCTGGTCTTTGCGCTGCGGTATATTATTATTGTCCGGCAGAGCACGGCAGTCGTCGTCGAGCGACTTGGAAAGTTCAGCAGAGAGCTGAAGCCTGGATTGCATTTTCTGATCCCGATCCTTGACAGTGTTCGCGCCGTTGTCGATCTGAGAGAGCAGGCATGGGACTACCCGCCTCAGGCCGTCATCACGAAGGATAATGTCCCGACCAGCATAGACATCGTGCTTTACTACTACATTACGGAACCGGTGAAATCAGTCTATGAAGTGCGTAACCTTAACGAGGCCATCCTCAAATTGACGATGACGTCTATTCGTAACATTTCCGGCAGTCTGAACCTCGATGAGCTGCTGGTCTCCCGCGAGAACGTCAACAACGAACTGACTCAGATCGATGATGTTGCGACTGACCCGTGGGGCGTCAAAGTGACCCGTGCGGAGATCAAGTCCGTAAACCCCCCAGCAGAGATCCTGGA
>CAZEWU010000361.1:0-1571 GCA_964516155.1 uncultured Caldisericota bacterium | reverse complement strand
ATAGATGAATCGGCACTCTCCCAATTATATGCTGTTGCCTATGGCGCATCCGACACAAAATTCTCCGAATACAAACCCATCGATATTTCTATCATCCCAACGTCGTGTCTTTTAGAAGAGTCTATCGTCGGGAGCAGCGATTCTGCCTTTGCGAGCTTCGTCCGTACACTGAGCGCCTCCGGCTGGCTCAGTCAAGGGCATAAGGCATACCAGCATCAGGCGGGAAAGAAATGCCCGTATTGCCAGCAGGACTTGCCGGACACATTTGAGACCGACCTTGCTTCCTGCTTTGATGAGCAGTATAAGAAGAGCGTTGCCGAGTTGGAGCAGTTCGTGGCAGCATATAAAGCCTCGTTGAATGCGATACACACCCTTCTCACTGAGAACGGTAAGAATCCTTTCACCTGTGAGTTGCTTTCGGAGTATAAGACCAAATTTGACCTGTTCATGGAGCGGGCGCAAAACAATGTTGCTCTTCTGAAGCAGAAAACTGACGACCCAGCGAAAACCGTCATCCTTCCAGATTTGTCGGATATTCTTCTTGACATCAACAGTGTAATCGAGCAGATTAACGCGAAAATCAAGGAATATAACGCTGTTATCGATGCGAGGGGCAGAAAGCAACAGGATTGCATTGCGCAGGTGTGGCAGCTCATGGCGTTTATGTGCCGGTCTGAGATTGCGGTACATAAAAGCGGAAAAGACCGGCATGCCGCTGATATCGAGCGGCTTAGCGGCGAACTGAGTAAAGCAAAAGAGGACTCTGATGCGCTCCAAGCTGATATCGGACGGTTGAATCAGCAGACGGTGAACACGACCGTCGCCAAGGACAGCATCAACACGCTTCTGAAAGCCGCTGGGTTTCAAGGCTTTCGTCTGCGGGAAAAACCGGGTGCTCAGTATGTCTATGAGCTGATACGGGAAACTGACGAGAAAGTCGCAAAAGGACTCAGTGAAGGTGAGCGTCACTTCATCGCGTTCCTCTACTTCTATCACATGGTCGTCGGCAGCCAGTCCGATGACGGAAGAACTGTCAATAAAATCGTGGTCATCGACGACCCGGTTTCCAGCATGGACAGCAGTAGTATGTTTACTGTGGCGTCTCTCGTCCGTGACTTGATCGCCATCTGCTATAACAACTACCGGATGACAGAACACGGCAGTCAGAACGACCACATCAAGCAATTCTTCTGCCTGACACACAACCCATTCTTCTTCAAAGAAGTCTCATATAACAGAGTCTCGGAAAACGAATGCGTCGGTATTTACGAGCTGAAGAAGCGCGAGAGCAACCAGTCATACATCATTGAATGCACACGACCAGATGACCGCGTTGGAGGCGGGAAGGTCAATTTCTCGCCTGTGAAAAACACTTATCCATCTGGGGCCGACTCTCCCAGGCTTCCTGTCTCCAAATGTTGCGAAGGTTCTGGTTGAGAAGTTTGGCATTGCTAGTATCGGCACTGTAGATTCCGACATTGAATTGTTTATGGCGTAATATCTAAAAAAATAAGTCCCGCCGATATGGTATTTACCTAACGGCGGGACTTTTAAATATCGGAGATCAATCA
>CAZEWU010000360.1:0-1582 GCA_964516155.1 uncultured Caldisericota bacterium | reverse complement strand
TGCTCCTTCCCATCCTCGCCGATATAGGTGACATTGAACCGTTCCGGCAGATTGAAATCCACCTGGACCGTCGGCCCCTGCCATTCGCGTCCGATAGCATCTACCAGTTTGACATCGATCTTGGGTCCATAGAACACGCCTTCGCCCGGATCCACCTTGTAATCCAGATGCATCTCTTCAAGAGCGACTTTGAGTGCTTCGGTAGCAGCGACCCAGCTTTCGTCTGAACCAACCGCATGCTCCGGCTTCGTACTCAGATAAATATTGTACTTTTTGAATCCAAACGTTTCAATCATATGCCGGATAAAATCCAGCACGCCCTTGACTTCGTCGTTGAGCTGATCCGGTCGGACGAACAGATGAGCATCATCCTGCGTAAATCCACGAACACGCAGAAGTCCGTGCAGCACGCCGGATTTTTCATAACGATAGACCGTTCCAAGCTCCGCATAGCGGATGGGAAGGTCACGATAACTGCGCACCTGCGATTGGTAAATGAGGATATGAAACGGGCAGTTCATCGGCTTGAGCATGTACTGGTCATTATCGATCTGTATCGGCGAGAACATGTTCTGCTGATAGAAGCCCCAGTGTCCTGATGTCTTCCACAGCTCAAGGTTTGCTATATGAGGAGTGTAAACAAATTCGTAGCCGCGCTTGATGTGCTCGGCACGCCAGAAGTTCTCGATCTCGAGCCGGACGATAGCCCCCTTGGGATGCCAGAACACCAGGCCGGGCCCGGCCTGCTCTTCGATACTGTACAGATCGAGCTGCTGTCCCAGCTTGCGGTGATCGCGTTTGGCCGCCTCTTCACGCGTCTTTATGAAACCATCCAGTTCTTCTTTGGAAGGGAATGCCGTTCCATAGATACGCTGCAGCATCTTGTTTTTCTCGTCACCACGCCAGTAGGCTCCTGCGACAGACAACAGTTTGAAATATTTGAGATAACTGGTCGAAGGAATGTGCGGTCCACGGCACAGATCGGTGTAAGCTCCCTGCGTATACAAGGAAACTGTAGGCGCAGGAATCTCAGACAGGATCTCAACCTTGTATTGATCTCCGCGCTGTTTGAAGAAGTTGATTGCATCAACTGTAGACATTTCCCTACGGGCAAAATGCTCACTACGCTCAACGATCTCATGCATCTTTTTCTCGATCGCATCAAGATCCGTGGAAGAGAGCGCTGTGGCAAGATCAATGTCATAGTAGAAACCGGTATCAATGGCGGGACCGATGGCAAGCTTTGCGTCAGGGTAAAGTTCTTTGACGGCCTCTGCCATGATATGCGCCGCACTGTGACGAAGGATCTCAAGACCTTCCGGGGTTTCCATGCTGATCAGCTCGATATCATCTGCCGTCGAAGGAATCGTCGTCAGGTCTACAAGCGCGCCGCCCATTCTGGCTGCGACAATAGCTCGTTTCTGCTGAGGAAAAAGCTTCTGAACTGCCATGAGGATTGACTCACCCTCACTGAAGGAATACTGAGAGGTTACATTACCGAAGACAATTTTGATATCCATGGTCCGCGCTCCTGCAAACACAAATGGTGGGCGATAGAGGAATCGGACCTCTGACCTCTTCG
>CAZEWU010000359.1:0-1590 GCA_964516155.1 uncultured Caldisericota bacterium | reverse complement strand
GGACAGAACAGGGGAGGCCCAGACCTGCATATCCGGTGGTACCAGGTCCGCAAGGTGGGTCAGAGATCCGCCGTTCGCCGCAAAATCAAAATGTTCAAGGGTGTGACGTGCGTCGGAAATGGTTGTCGTTCCCCGTATGAGCCTACGGTAAAAGGAGGTCGGGAGGAGAGCCGTTGCAGGGACATTCAGTCCCATATGGGCCATGGCGGTAACCGCCATTCCACGTGCTCCGGCTTGTTGCGCAGAGAGTATCGGGCAGCGGCTTCGCAGAAGAATCCATTTCATCGTTGAGTATCACCTCGATCCCGCATTATGCCGGGATTGGCTGACGACAGCAGCACAACTGCCTTGCTGATGCCGGGCACTGCCACAGATCCCTCATGACATGGTATTGTAGCTTCAGTACCGGGCCGGTCAAGTCAAGCTGCTGCCGTATCTGTGCGTAAAGAGCATAAGCCAATCCAGCCTGTATCTACAGGAAAAGCGCTTTGATCTTCTCGTATAACTTCCAGATGTCAGACCCGAAGTTGCTTGCCAGCGTGATAATCAAGTTTCTCTCCTGGTTGCAGGAGAAATGAAAACTGACGCCGGGATCGCAGCCTTCAAGGGAGAGAACGCGCCCTCCGCCGTCTTCCCGGTCGATCCAGACGCCGCAACTGTAGGAGCCTTCCTTAAAAGAGTTCTCCGGGATCTGCGGGGATATCATTTCCTGCGTCGTTGTTTCTGACAGAAGTTTTCCGCCAAGCAGGCCCTTCCAGAAGCGCTTCATGTCCAGGATCGTTGTAAATTGCCGCCTGCACCGGTGTCTTTTGCGTCGACGCTGTAGATATTCGTGTAATACTCTTTTCTGTCCTCATCGTAGATATAGGCATTCGCGCATCTGGCCGGGAGCCTGTCCGGTTCGAAGGAGTCGGTGTTGTTCGTGCCGATCGGTGCGAAGGCATGGTCGTGGAGGTACGCATCAAGTTGCCGACCCGTGATCGTCTCGATAATGAGTTCCAGGACGACGAATCCTGCGTTGTTGTAGCGAAATCTTGCTCCAGCAGGATATGCCATGGGCTTGTCAATGAACAGAGGCAGCAGGTTCATCGACGTACGGATTCTGTAGTTGGGATACTCTTTCCAGAGCTCGTCATAATCCGTCATCGTTGACTCGTCGAAGCAGTCTGGTATCCCGGACGTGTGAGTTAACAGCTGTCTGACTGTAATGCGGGGGTCTATCTTTTTCAGATCAGAGAATATCACCGATGCGGCTTTCAAGAAAAAGCCCGTCGCGTTCAATAAGCTGCAGGATGCCGACGGCGACAAAACCCTTTCCGGCCGAGGCCGCGGGAACCTTGTGTCAATCCGATTCAGGATCCTGTCCGGCAGATTCGCGAAGCCAAAAGACCTCTGAAAAACTATTTCGCCGGCTCTGGAGATAAAAAATGGCACCGCTGAACATGCTGTCTGTCATGCCGTCGACGTTCATGACTGCCCCCTTACGTTCATGGAAGCATTGAGATGAATAGTCAGGTCTGACGAGACCATAAAACTTGCTGGCGGAGAGGGTGGGATTTGAACCCACGAGGCAGGGGTTACCCACCTACT
>CAZEWU010000358.1:0-1595 GCA_964516155.1 uncultured Caldisericota bacterium | reverse complement strand
CCTGTCGAAAAGACAATCGTTCGATGACGCCGTCCTCGTCCTTCGGGGTGAACGTCTTCTGGATGCGCTTCGGATTCAGCGCGATCATGTTGCTTGCCATGGCGTGAATTTTGCGCGGCAGTCGGTATGAATGGCCCAGAACCAGACGATGGTCTTCTTCCTTGGTACAGTGTTTACGGCGATCATAATTGTCACCGGCGCGCTTCCATAGGTTTTTCAGCCAATCCGCTGATGCGCCGCTGTATCCGAAAATGGATTGGTCATCGTCGCCGGCCACGATAACGCGGGATACATCTTTGAAGAGAAATTCCACAACCGCCGACTGCAACGGAGTGAGGTCCTGGGCCTCGTCGATGAGCACGAAGTCGATACCGTCAAGCTGCCATTTGAAGGCCAGGACATACTCGAGGAGATCCGAAAAATCGAGCAGCTGGTGTTTCGCCTTGAAAGCATCGAACGTCCTCTTGAATTTCTCAACATCCCGATAATCGACCTTTACGGGACATTTCCTGCAGCCGTTCTTGATGGACTTCATCCGAGCGCGGCACGATTCGTAGGCTTGAAGCAGTGGGTAATCATCATCTGTCCGCTTATTCACTGGCATAACTTTTTCTTCATGGACACAGACGTTCATTCGATATCCGCTCTCGCTCTCAAATGCCTGCCAGTCTTGTGTCTGCATGGTTCTGAAACCGTGGAAGGATCTACCCTCCCGTGTGCAAAGCACATAGCAGATGCTGTGTAGCGTTCTGAACCATCGAAGTCGTGTGGGGGATACACCGGTGCATGCTGCTACAGCCTGCCGACCTTGCTCACAGGCGGTGCGCGTGAATGACGCGAAAACGATCCGATCCGGAGAAATTCCCCGGGCAAGCTGCAGTTTGCATTCGTCGGCGAGAAAGGTGGTTTTTCCAGTACCCGGCGGCCCGGCCACAACACGCAGATTCTGATCGTTTTTCCCAAGGTATTCCGGCATGCCGACGGGTTGCAGACTGTAGATGCGCTGAAGGATTGAGTCGGGGGTGCAGTTGTCCTCGGCAGCCCAAGGGTTTGAATTGCGCTCGGTCAGAATATCACGGGCGGCGCGGAGCATGATGGCGTCCCTGCAGGACACACCGGCGGCGCTGCAGGTTTCTTGGATCAGCGCCAGTAGGGAGGTTTCGTCAGGGAGAATGGCGGGTGTCATTGACGGTGGTCGTAGGCAATACTGCCGCCGAGCATGGGGTTGTTGTCGGCTTCGGTTTCATCGTCGTCGTGGTCGTCGGTATCCTTGTCGGCGTCGTTCAGCTTCAACTCCGGCGATATGCCCTGTTCCAACTCAATGTCGTCAAGTGCCCAGACGTCCGGAAGGCGCCAGACACGTTGAACCTGGCTTCCCATCCGGATCGAGTGATCCGACGTGCAGCCGAGGTCCTGAAGATGTCGGATGAAATCCGTGCGACTCAGACGATCCGAGGCCGGCGCATCCTGACCGTACATCTCCTCGAACGGCCTGGTCTTGAAGAAGTGCTCTCCGCCGCGCTCTACGAGATTGCCTTTGTCGAGAGCCCCGCAGAGATTTTCCGGAGCACTGGTCACTGTTGCGCTGGCAAACG
>CAZEWU010000357.1:0-1600 GCA_964516155.1 uncultured Caldisericota bacterium | reverse complement strand
GTTTATCTGCGTCCGCGCATTTCTTCTGGCGGCATCCACGCGTGAATACAATGGACTTGAAGAATCTCTTTGAGAACCAAAAGCGGTACAATCACCATGGTCTGGATCACATGTCGTCGTATACGTATCGCGGCATCGAGCGTATCCATTCCCAGTATAGTGCAACGCATATTCCAATAAACCGTCCCATCTTCTGGCGCCCTTAGCTACGAAATCGTAGCCCGCATCAAGTGCCCCGAAAGTCGACCCACCCCAAAACAGATGGCTATAATTAGCAGAATCCACTGCACTCTTTTTGGCGACTCGGATTCCCGTTCGTACCAATCGTGCCCAATCTGTTTCGAGAAACCTTATATGCGCAGCGCTGAGAATTCCCGGCTTCTCAAGTGTATCGTTTACCCATCTTCCTACGAGTGTCCCACGCTCTTCTCTCGATCACCATTAAGTCCACTGCCAGGCCAGAGAGTATCGGCGTTGAATCCGTCGTAATCAAGGGGTGGCCGATGTTCCTCGGGCATCAGCATATCATAAAACAATATCTGGTCGGCAGCCTTCTCTTATTATTTGTGAAGATAATCAGGATCCTTCCGCGTTGACTTGCTCAAGCATGTCACGGAGGTCTTGTTTGAAGGCTTCATTATCAAATTCCGATGGCGGCTTCCCTTGAATTGAGGTAAGCTTGTGACCCGCTTCAATGTCATCAAGGGTGCCTTGGAGCAGCCCCTTCAATGCGTCCATGTTCCCTGCCTTTTCGTAAAGAATCTCAAGCTGACCGATGATTTCAGCGCTCACGACCTCCTTTTCATGGCACAAATCGCGCACCAACTCAAAATACTTGAGCGCGCCAGGGGCATCATTCTTCATCAGAAAGCTGTTGCCAATAGCAGACGCGGCATCGGCCGCACGTACTCCTTTCGGGTAAGCCGCAAGATATTCGTTCATCGCTTCGAGATACTGCTCAGGACTGCCTTCTCTCTCCAGAATCAGAGCCTTATCAAAAAGCGCCAGCTCACCCGCCTCCGTGTCGCCATACTCCGAATGGACTTTGTCCAGGGCTGGCAGCCGTTCTTGAAGAGGCTTTCGTGCTGCCTCATGTCTCAGAACTGTGGCAACGCCATCACGGTCCCCTCGCTCCTCACGTGGCCTTTTTGCATCCCCCAAGTTGCTTCGCTCTAATGCATCAGAAGAAGGATCCTCTTCTTCCGGGGCAGCATCTTGTGCCATTTCTTGTTCGGCTTGAACTCCCTGAAGCGACTCATTTCTATCGGCACGAGGGAACATACTTAGATCACTTTCGAACTCTTTGATCTGTTTCTCAAACTCTTTGACAACCGCCTTCGCCATTTCTTTGTTTTTGATTTCATGTCCCCTATATCCGACTAGATCATATTTATCTTCCTCAATGGTTGTGATGGCCGTTTTCAGGAAGACCACCGCATCCTCATACTGACCAGCGTCAAACATAGCATATGCGCATGCTGAGACTAGATGTAGAGGATATCTGCCGTTGCGACTTTCCTGATCCAGCCGCTGCCTTAATATGTAGGCCGCGTCGGTGGAAGAAAGAGAAAGATGATGAATGAACAACCAATCGATCCAC
>CAZEWU010000356.1:0-1608 GCA_964516155.1 uncultured Caldisericota bacterium | reverse complement strand
GTCATGGCTTTTTCTTAGCCAATCCATAGCGCCGTTCAAACCCCTCCACCACCCGCCACAGATCGGGGGTCAGGCGCGCGCGGACTTCCACCCGGATGGCGTCGGGCACGCCGCCGTAAAACGCCTCGGCGATGCCGCCGGCGATGCAGGCCAAGGTGTCGCTGTCGCCGCCCAGCGAAACGGCATTGCGCACCGTCTGTTCGTAGGATTCGGCGTCGAGGAATGCGATCAGGGCCGCCGGGACCGTGCCCTGGCAAGAGACGTCGAACGTGTAACCGGGCCGGAGGGCGTCGACCGTCCCCGCCAGAGCGCATTGGACAGCCCGCTGAATGAAAAGGTAGGCGCCCTGTCCGGCGACAGCCTGGACTTTTCCCGGGATCACGCCGGGGAGGCCCGTAACAGGAACATCCAGGACGTCGACCGTTCCGGGCCCGCCTGTTGCGGCTGCAGGATCTGTCAGGATACGAAGGTGTCCGGGCAGTCCCACATCCTCCAGCGTCCGCTGTAACAGCCGGGCGTCTCCCACGGCGATCGGAACGATCCGTGGCCCGAAGCCGTGAAGGAGTGCCTTGATAACGACCTCCGGTCCGATCCCGGCGGCATCGCCTGTGGGCACTGCAATACGAAGTCTGTTCATAAGAGCAGTATGGCAAAAGTACCGGTTCTATACAAGCGAACAGGTCGTCACTTCTGTATCATTTTGTCAATCATTACTATTGACTGCTCTGCTGAAAAAGACCATAATACAAGTGTTAGAAAGTGGTACAGAGGAGGAATCATGAGAATCATCATTGTCGGCGGAAACGCAGGCGGCGCTTCAGCCGCCGCACGGTTGCGCAGGCTGGACGAGAAGGCCGGGATCGTCGTCTATGAGAAAGGCGCGTATATCAGCTTTGCCAATTGCGGAATGCCATATCATATCGGTGGTGTTATCCCGGATCGCAGCCGATTGATGGTCCAGACACCAGCCGCCATGAAGGAACGATTTAATGTCGACTTCCGGACGGGCTGCGAAGTGACCGCTATCGACCGGCAGACCCATACTGTGACGGTGAAGGATCTGTCCACCGGGATGCAGACGGCAGACCATTATGACAAGCTGATCCTGAGTCCTGGCGGATCGCCGCTGCGTCCCACCATCCCCGGTATTGAGAACGAGGGTATCTATCCATTGTGGACTATTCCTGATATGGACCGCATCGTCCAGGCCGTCAAGGCCGGGGCGAAGAAGGTGGTCGTCGTGGGAGGTGGTTTCATCGGTGTCGAAGCGGCGGAGAACCTGCGGCAGCAGAACCTCGACGTTGCGCTCGTCGAGATGCTGCCGCAGGTTCTGTCCTTCCTGGACCCGGATATGGCGGCCTATGCCCGCGAGGAACTGCAGGAACATGGAGTTGATCTGCACCTGGGCGACGGCGTCAAGTCGTTTGCGAAGAACGTGGACGGTACGCTGACTGTGACGTTGACCGGCGGGACACAGCTTCCGGCGGACCTGGTCGTTCTTGCCATCGGCGTGCGTCCCAACACGCAGCTTGCTCAGAGTTCCGGACTCACGATCGGCACCTCTCACGGCATCCTGGTGGATGACCACCTGCGCACCAGCGATCCTGA
>CAZEWU010000355.1:0-1619 GCA_964516155.1 uncultured Caldisericota bacterium | reverse complement strand
TTGCCATCCTTAAGGGCATGCCGACGATGGGGGCGATCCTCATAGCGCTGCTGGGAGCTGACCTGGGATTCCTTGTTTTCAACATCAATCCGGCGAAGATTTTCCTGGGAGATGTCGGTTCGGAGTTCCTTGGCTTCATGATCGCATGTTTGTCCGTCTATGGTACCCTGAAGCTCCCGACGACCGTCATGTTCATCGTTTCGGTGTTCGCCCTCGGCATTCCTATTGCTGAAGCCTTTTCCAGTATCTTCCGCCGTATCGCGCGGCATCAGTCTCCCATGGCCGCAGACAACGGGCATTTCCACTACCTGCTCCTGTTCCATGGATGGAGCCAGCGCAGGATCACGACGCTCTATTACTTTGTGACGTTTGTGCTTTGTTTCATAGGGCTTGCCATTGCACTTTTCGGGGTCCACTGACATGCGGCACAAGATCCTTTCCATTTTTGGGACACGCCCGGAAGCTATCAAGATGGCTCCTATTGTCAAGGCACTGGAGGCTGATTCCAGGTTTGACGGATACGTCCTATTGACGGGGCAGCACGTCCAGATGCTTGATGACGTCGTACAACTGTTCAGCATGCCGGTATGGCGTGATCTCAATGTCATGAAACAACGCCAGACCCTGCCGTATCTGACGGCCACGCTTGCAACGCGGATCTCTGATTCGCTGGCAGAGCTGGGGCCTGATATGGTCCTGGTGCACGGCGATACGACGACAACGTTCATGGGGGCTCTGGCAGCCATTTATGCCAAGATCCCGGTCGGACACGTTGAGGCAGGACTGCGATCATATCAGAAGTTCAGTCCGTTTCCCGAAGAGGTGAACCGGGTCCTCACCGATCAGATATCTGATGTATGTTTTGCCCCTACTGAGGAGGCTCGCCAGAATCTGTTGCGCGCGGGCGTAGGCACGGACCGGATCGACATCGTGGGAAACTCCATCGTGGATGCAGTCCACATGGCGCTCCCGCATCTTCACGCTCCCGCAATCATGTCAAAAGTCCGGCCGGAAAGCCCGATGGTCATCATGACTGCGCATCGCCGTGAAAACTGGGATACGGGGATTGCCATCTTCTCCGATGCATTGGTCAGGCTAGCTGCAGCGCATCCCGGACTCACGTTTGTTTTCCCCGTGCATCTTAATCCGATTGTCCGGGAAACTGTCTTTGGTATTGCATCTGGCCTTCCGAACGTGATCCTCGCAGATCCGCTCCCATATTTTGATTTTCTGTATATGCTCGAGCATTGTGTCGCGGTCCTGAGCGATTCCGGCGGCATTCAGGAAGAGTGTGTGACGCTTCACAAACCCATGCTTCTGCTGCGGGAGGTCACTGAACGGCCGGAGGCCGTGTCTAGCGGATGGGTAAAACTGGTGGGGCAGAATGAAGAACTCATTGTTTCATCATTCGAGGATCTTGCTCGTCACGGCTTTTCTCCGGCAGGCCTGGACGGAGCCGCCAATCCATATGGAGACGGTACGACTGCAGCAAGGATCCTTGACCGCATCGATATGTATCTGAATGCGTATACCGAGGAGAGTGAAAAATGACCGCTGACCAGAGCTTTCTCATCGAAGGGGGAAAATCGCTCCGGGGCTCGGTACGATGCAGTGGCGCA
>CAZEWU010000354.1:0-1646 GCA_964516155.1 uncultured Caldisericota bacterium | reverse complement strand
CCAGGAGCCGGATCTCCGGAGAAAGACGTACATTAAATCGGGCATAGACTCGCTGCGTGACAAGATCCATCAGATGAATGACATCGAGGGCTGTCGCCCCGCCAAGATTGACAATGAAATTGGCATGTTTCATAGACACCTGCGCCTGTCCCAGTTTGAGACCCTTGCATCCTGCCTCTTCAATGAGCTTCCCGGCATATGTTGTTGGCGGATTCATAAAGATACTCCCGGCATTGGGATGTTCCCAGGACTGTTTCGCTTTCTTTTCCATACCGATACGCCGTGCTGTTGAGCGGATGGAAACACCGTCCCCCCGCTGCAGCTCAAATGCTGCGCCAAGGATTACTGCTTTGTTTTCCTGAAATTCGCTATAACGATAGTCAAAATCTATTTCTTCATGTCGCTTTATGACATATTCAAGATCCTGATTCAGGACTTCGACATACGCCAGATGCGTGCTGATCGCCTGAGAAAACGATCCGGCATTCATATAAACGGCACCGCCAACCGTTCCCGGAATGCCAACAAGATATTCAAGTCCCTCGAGCTCCTTGTTGATAGTATATTCAAGAAGTATAGATAAAGGCATCGAGGCTCTGGCAGTCAGGAGGTTTTTTTCAAAAGAAGGCTGCAGCAGCGGTTCCGACAAACGAACGACAAGCCCTTCGATACCACGATCTGATATCAGGACGTTTGTTCCGTTTCCAAGAACCGTCGTCGGGACACCGAGTTTTCTAGCTATACGCAGCGCACAAATCAGGTCCTCTTCTCCCTGTGGTGTGTAGAGAAACTCTGCGGGCCCTCCAATACGAAATGACGTATAGGCAGACAGCGGCTCCTTCTGCAAAACTGTCTGTTGAACGCGGCGACGCAATTTATCAACTACCGAATCAACCATCGGCCTTCTCCCGTTTCATGTTTCTCATTCCATAGCGTTATTGTACTTCGATATTACTTGTCAACAAGCTGCTAAAGCGTGCAGCAAGCCTGTTGACGTCACCAGGTCCCATAAAAAGGATGACGTCGCCGGAACGAAGAAGAGTACGAAGCCTGGTAAAAAGTTCATCAATCGGCAAACCTGGCAGAAGCGCACCTCCAAGACGATCATGAATATCGGCACGAAGAGCCTGATTTAAGGCAACCGCGTGATCGCAGGACTCACCGGCAGGAAAGATATCAAGAAGTGCCAAGTGCTTCACTCCATCGAGTGCCGGCGCATATGCCGATAAACAGTTCTGCACCCGGGAAAACCGGTGAGGCTGGAGCACCAGAAACAAGCGACGCCCTGGATAGCGTGCAGCAACAGCCTGCAGCGTAGCACGTATTTCCGTTGGATGATCGGCATGATCGGAAAGAAGAGTTATACCTTGGTATTCCACAAGTACCTGCATACGCCGTTCCATCCCGGGAAACCGGCTAAGAGTCGATAATGCTGTAGAAAATGGTATCCCGATAAAGTGACAAGCCAGAGCGGCGGCTATGGCGTTCAGATACGATTTCTCATCACCACGCGCCATATGAAACGGATAGCCGGCCTCCGCCGTCACAATATGAACGCTGTTTGAAGCGACATCGTAGGCGATACGGATGTCGTTCTTCCGGGTATAGCCATAAGACGCATGATGATTCAGACACTGCACGATTCC
>CAZEWU010000353.1:0-1649 GCA_964516155.1 uncultured Caldisericota bacterium | reverse complement strand
ACGCATCCTGATGCCACGCCGTTTGCCCTGGCCGCCTGTGCGGCCAATCAGCATCTGCATCATCACATTGATGACGCTCTCCGGGAGGCCGATCCGGCATGGGACGCAGCTGTCGACGCAAGTACGCTGGTCCGTCATGCGGCATTTGTCACGCTGTCTCCCGGGGACGCCGCTTATGCCGTCCGTCTGTTGGGTGTCTCTCTTGCTGTTCCTCATGACCCAAGGGCCAGGAATTGCATCGACAGTATTATGCGCCATGGCTGGCGCCGTGTCTGGCAGACCGTCCATGTCGGGGAGGCCGTCAGTCTTGAACAGTTCCGGACGCTTCACCCCGCCGAATGTCTGCAGGATCCAGACAATGAGCTCGTTGTCCTGATCTGGTACGCAGGATTGTGCAGCATCGCCGTTGCCGAGACGCCTGCCCGCGAGGCGCTGGACCTCTCGTTGATCAAAGCGGGGCACCGGCTGGTCCTTGAAGCTGCGCAGATAAATCCGGCAAGCCGGGCTCGGTATGATGCCGCACTCCGGTATGTCCGGGCATGGCGGTCTGCAGCAGAGGGAACCGACGAGTGCCTCTCTGTGCGCCTGGCTCTGGCCCGCGATGTCATCCGGCGGACCACACGCGAAACTGCAGACGCCGTACCGGACTCCAACGGACTCTGGTCTCTGGCGCTTCTGCTGGCTGATGCGGATGCGACCCTTGATGATGCGCGGGCCGTTGGCACGCTGGCGGCGCTTGTAACGTTGCATTCAATAGCCGGGAGACGTTCCGTACCTGAACCTTCCGTCCCGGCTGCGATCAAGCCCATCCACGATGCTACTCCTGAACTGGAGGACCTGCGCTCAGCGCTGGTTGTCAAAGAACGGGACAATCGCCGTATCGCCGGCGATCTGGACAAGGCGCACGAACGCCTGACAGCGCGCGAAGTAGAGATATCGCGATTGCTTGGCATACTGGCGGCGCGATCCGATCCGGAGCCGGAGGAACAATACACGGTTCATACGATCCATGAGCGCGTTCTGGTCGCCGGCGGACATGAGACTCTGATCCGAAACCTGCAGACATGGCTTCCTGACAGTATCTGCATTGCCACCAATGGCAAAGAGGATCTGGACCCGGCTGTTCTTGGTACGACCCGGTTGGTCGTTGTTCTCACCTCCTACATCAGTCATGCATTCTCCAGTAAAGTTGTTACCGAAGCTCACAAGCGAGATCTTCCCCTCCTCCTGCTTGACTGGCGCAGCGCCAAGCGCATTCTGCAGGAGATCGATCTGACCTTGCAGGCGCAGCGGTCCGACCAGCAGCCGTAATCAGAGATTTTCCCTGCGCAGCGATTGCCGGACGCGCGGTGTGCCGTATACTGAAACATCAGCGAAGCACATGAGCATCGCAGGATGGAGGTCTGGAACGTGCACAACGGAAAAGCGGTGGGATGGTCCCTGCTTGGTATAAGCTGTTGTATTGCGGCAATCGTCATTTCGGTCGGTGTTGAGCACAACAAGGTAGAAGCGCGTCCCCCGGTGGAAGCGGAACAGACGGTTCAGGTCTGGACCGCCCGGCAGCATGCATTGTGGCAGGCCGTCGAAACCAGGGAAAAGTCTGTCCTGGCGGAGGAGAAACTGCGTGCGCAGAAGGCGGCAAAAGCGGA
>CAZEWU010000352.1:0-1656 GCA_964516155.1 uncultured Caldisericota bacterium | reverse complement strand
AAGCAGGTAACGGGGTTCCCTCGTTCGTGGGTTCAAATCCCACCCTCTCCGCCAGTGATTCCGACGATCACAGAGCGCATCTCATTTATCTGATATCGTATAACAATCCTGCATCTCTTCCTATAATACTCCTATGACATTGTCTCATTCTCTCTGGCGCACATATGATTTTACTTCGCTTCTCGAGGAAGCCTGTTCTCTTCAGCTGGAAGTGGAAGGAACATTGCCACCCGGCCTTGACGGAACAGTCTATCATATCGGCCCGGGGCGCTTTGAAATCGATGGGCACCCTGTGGCCCATTGGTTCGATGGTTTTGCCATGGCAGCCTCATGCGTGCTGTCAGGCGGGCAAGCCAGATACACGAATCGATTCCTCGCAAGTGCCTACTATCGTCAGGCGCTCGAGACAACCAGGGTTCCCGCCGGCGGTGTTGGCTCCCTTTCCCATCATGGCGCATTTCACGGCTCAATGGATAACACGGACATGAATCTTCTGAACTGGCAAGGCACGCTGGAAGCGTTAGGCGATACTCCAAAACGCATTGTCCTCAACCCCGAAACGCTCGCGACCATCAGCTCCGGCAGCGAGATCCATCCGCGACACTGTCTTGGCAGAGCTTCGCATCCTGTCGTCGATCCGGAAACAGACGAGCGCTATGATCTCTTCTTCTGCAGCGACAATCCCAGCGGGTACAGCGTGACCGTCACCAGCGGCAAGGGAAAGCTGCGACAGCTTTGCAGGGTCCCTGCCGCGAGGCTGGGATACATTCAGTCGTTCGGCGTCACGGAACATCACGTTATCGTAACCGAACCGCCCTTTACCGCCCGTCTGCGATCACCACTCTTCAGAAAACGGCCTTATCTTTATAATTTTGTCTGGGATGCTGTAGAAGGAACACGCATAACCGTGATCGACCGGCGCACCGGGACACTTCAGAGCGCGCTTACGACACATCCTCTCTACTTTTTCGACACTCTCAATTCCTGGGAAGAGGGCACTTCGGTTATCGTCGACATCGGAGCCTACCCGGATCCAAGCATCCTGAATGACCTGGCTTTTTCACCTGAGAAGGACGCTCCAGGTGATTTCCCTGCCGCTCAACCAACACGGCTCACGATCGATATGGCTCGTCAGAACGTGACCTGTATCCCATTCAAATGTTCCGCTGGCACATCATTCGCCATCGACCCACGATTCAGCATGAAGAGATACATGATCCTTTTCAGCAACAGCCCTGCAAGGAGAGGAGAACTCGCCACCCACCTCTGCCGATTCAACGCTGCTGACAACACCACCCTCCTGTGGTCGGCTGAGAACTGCCTGACGGGAGAGCCTGTCTTCGTTCCAGCTTCCCCCGAAGCACCGGAAGGAAACGGATGGTTGCTGTCGTTCGTACTGGATACCCTTCAGCATCGTTCGTTCCTCCTCGTTCTGCATGCAGAGACAATGCGCGAGGTGGCCAGAGCATGGCTTCCTCATGTTCTGCCGTTTGGACTGCGAACGCTGTTTATCAGCAAAGGAGAAAACTCATGACATCATCTACCGGAAAGAAAACCACTGTTGAGTCCTGTACGACGCCGGGCACAGACCGTTATGAACGGCAGCTGTGGATGAAACAGGTCGGACCGGCTGGGCAGAAACAACTGGGAGCTACC
>CAZEWU010000351.1:0-1667 GCA_964516155.1 uncultured Caldisericota bacterium | reverse complement strand
ACCGCTCAATGGCAACCTTTTTTTTCATGATACCCCCACACTGATTGAAGACCGGTACTGCTCTTGCCTGGTTGGAAGCCCGGCATTCGCTGCTATACTACTTGTTGTAATATACACCGTTCATAATGATATGCGAAACAATCCGCCTGTAAACTGATAGGATGAGCAAACGCAACTATGCCACTTATAGTAAATAATCTGGAAAAGATGTACGGAGACCGTGTGGTCCTCCGCGCGCAGCATCTTGCGATAGGTGCTGGTGATAAAGTCGGTATTGTCGGTCCCAATGGAAGCGGAAAAACAACTCTTCTCCGTATCCTGACAGGTGGAGATGACGATTACAGCGGTACAGTCCAGATCACCAGCGGTGATCATTTCTGCTTCATCGACGCCATCCCTGTTCCTCCGGATCAGACAGCCCGGCAGATCGTCGCAGCGCCCTTTGAGCACCTCCGCGCTCAGGACGCCCGCATCCGGGAACTTGAGCAGTTGCTGTCATCCGCTCCGGAAACAGATGCTTATCTCCAGGAGCTGTCCCGCCAGACCGAGCAGTTCGAAGCTCAGGGAGGATATGACTATATCGTCAGCATGAACAAGGCCCTCTCCAGCCTTGGATTCGGACAGAAGGACCTTGACCGGCTTGCCGGCACCATGAGCGCCGGCGAAGTATCCCGGCTGCGCCTGTCCCGGCTGGTAAGCGACAGACAGGACATGTGGTTCCTTGACGAACCCACGAACTACCTGGACATTCCCGGCGTCCAGTGGCTGGAACGTCAACTCCGGAATCTGCAGGCCACTGTCCTGGTCGCATCACATGATGCCTGGTTTCTTGATCAGGTCTGCAACAAGATCCTCGCTATCGACAGCAGTACCCTGCGACTGTTCCCGGGAGGGTATCATGATTACGTCCGCATCCGTGACACAGAAACTGCGGACCAGGCGCAACATAATGCCGAACTTCAGCGCGAAATCGAACGTATGCGTGAATACGTCGAGAAATACCGGTATGGCACACGCGCCAGCCAGGCTGCTTCACGGGAGAAAGCAATGGAACGCCTCAAGGCGCAGGTCCATGAAGAGCAGGGAACGCCGCGCAAACATGTCCGCGTTCAATTTCACAATGTCGGCGAAAGCGGAGAGATCGCGCTCCGCATGGAGCATATCAGCAAAGCATACGGCGACCATATTGTGCTGAAGAACGCGACGGCTACCGTCATGTCGCGGCAGCATGTGGCAATTGTAGGGCGCAACGGCGCGGGAAAGTCCACTCTGCTTGGCATCGCCATGGGAAGCGTTATTCCGGATCATGGCGACATTTACTGGGGACCCAGTGTCCGATACTCTTTCTTTCCACAGAACTACACGCTCTTTGAAACAGAGACGGCTCAGCAATGGATCGCGGCACGCCGTCCGCAGATGACAGTTTCAGAAGTCAAGGCGCTCCTGGGAAAGTTCGGCTTCTTGACCGAGCAGATGGAGCAGCAAACCGCCGGCATGAGCAGCGGTGAGAAACAACGTCTGCTTCTTGCGCTCCTTTCCACGGAAACAGCCAACATGATCATCCTCGACGAACCCACCAACTTCCTGGATATCGAGACGCGGGAATCACTGGCATCCACGCTGAAAGCATTCGAAGGGACCGTCCTGTTTGTCTCGCATGACAGGAG
>CAZEWU010000350.1:0-1670 GCA_964516155.1 uncultured Caldisericota bacterium | reverse complement strand
GCGAACTCGACCATCGTTGCTCCAAGCTTCACGTGCTCGTCGTATAGAGGCGTACGCAATGCATTTGCCATGTTCTTCTCCTCCCGCTCAATCTGCAGTGATCAGACACCGCACGATAGGCATATCCGTCCTAGCTCTCCTGAAAGTACTTCTTCTTGAAGACCTTGGGCGCCTTGATGACTCCTCCGCCCGCAACGACATACCGGACAAAATTCTCGCCAAACCGATACGGCAATTCTCGATATGTATCGATATCCAGTACCAGGATATCGGCATCCTTGCCTTCGCGCAGTGAACCAGTCTGAGCTCCGCGGTTGATCGCCGCGGCCCCGTTGATGGTCGCCGCGACCAGAACTTCTTCAGCAGTCATCTTCATGTGAAGGCAGCCCAGCGCCATGATAAGCAGCATGTTTGGACACATGCAGGTCCCGGGGTTGTAGTCCGTGGCCAGCGCTACCGGAACACCGTGTTCAATGAACCCGCGTGCATCGGCAAATTTCGCGCGTCCCAGTGACAGCACCGATCCCGGCATGAGCGTGGCGATGACGCCTTCCCGGGACATTGCTTTCATGCCCTTTTCGGAAGTCCAGATGAGATGATCGGCACTGACACATCCCATCTCGGCCGCAAGTTCGGCTCCGTGATCGTCTGCCATTTCGTCTGCATGCAGTTTGCGGGGCATGCCATAGTCACGTGCCGCTGCAAGGATGTCGCGGGCCTCGTCGGCAGAGAATGCCCCCTCGTCGACATAGACGTCGACGAACGTCGCCAGATGGTTCTCATGGACCATCGGCACCATGTCCTTCGCCACAAGTTCAACATACTTGCGACGTCTGGACGTGTACTCGGGAGGAACCACGTGCGCACCCAGCAATGTCGGAATGATAAGGATGTCGGTCTCCAGCGCGACTTCCTTGATGACGCGCAGGAGCTTGATCTCCTCCTCGGTGTTCAAGCCATACCCACTCTTGATCTCGGCGGTCGTCGACCCGTAGCGGGACAGCTTGAAAATGTTCCGCTTGACTGCTTCGCGCAGTTTTTCCTCACTGGCCATGCGCGTTGCCCGCACCGTCTTGACGATCCCGCCGCCCGCAGCCTGGATCTCGGCATAAGGCTTGCCCTGCAGACGCATGAGGAACTCTTCCTCCCGCGTGCCGGCAAAAATGGCATGCGTGTGCGAATCGACAAACCCGGGGCACACGACCTTGTTTTCAGCATCAATGATCATCGTCTGAGGACCAATGGCATAGTTGCTGCTATCCTTGGATCCCACGTACAGGATCTTCCTGTCTTTGACAGCGATTTCCCCGTGTCTGATGATACCCAGGTCCGCCGCGACAGGAGCGACAATGGGCTCATCAATGCCCTTCATCGTCAGCAGCTCGCCGATGTTGCGAATGACCAGATCAGCAATGACAGGTTGTGCCATGACCCCCGCCTCCCGTACTTTCGATACTATTCGTAGATGCGCGTTTCGATAAGGGCATCCCTGCTGAGCCCCGGCAGCTGAAGATAATACGAAGCCACATCCATGAACGCCTGGACCGGAGCCAGTCCGATGAGCTCGCTCTCAACGATGCCGACGCCGTATCGGGCCGCTTCCATCTTCACAAGTTCAAAGACGCGATAGATAGGCGTCGTCCGGAAATCAAGGATGTTCATGGACACCT
>CAZEWU010000349.1:0-1688 GCA_964516155.1 uncultured Caldisericota bacterium | reverse complement strand
CGCCCGCACATCGACTCCCTGAACCGACAAACCGTTGGCCTCGGCGAGTTCAACGATCTTTTTGCCGATTTTGCCCACGCCGAAAACGGTCAGCATCCTGTGCCGGCCCAGCTCCATGAAAGCCTCAGAGCCCTTTCGCTCAAAGGTTTCCGTATTCTTCACATAATGGTTGAGATTGCCCGCCGCTGCATAGAGGAATTTCATCGCCGTTTGTGCGACAGCGTTTACGCAATATTCACGAAGCGAGGCGATATTCGCTTTCTTTATCAGGTGCTCAAAATGGTCGTATCCCGCGCTGCGAGTGACCACGCTCTTCCTTCCCCCGAGGAGATAGCCGTCAGGGAGCACGGAATGGGTCTTTGTCGTGATGATATCCGGAAGCAAGGCTCCGGGGTTGTCTTTCAGAAAAACCTGCACGGTCTCCGGGGTTATCAGGCACTCATGTCCCTTGGGAAGAACTCCGCGTCTGATGGCCTTCGCGGTCTCTTCTTTGAGATGTCTCGCCTCCGGCCCCAACGCTTCGAAATGGACCACCGCGTACACAGGCCTTGTTGTTCTGAAAACCTTACGCTTCACCATCATCAAATCCTGTCAGCTGGCCCCGCCGCGACCTTGCGGCGGGGCCAGCACTCGAATCACGCATGCGCCTTCATCTTACCGATTCCCGTCAACAACCAACGTCAGCAGAATATGAGCAGCCGGGGTCTATCCAGTCAATCTCGCGAAAAAGCGAAGCCACTCCCAGGTTTGGGAGAACCGGTGCCCCAAACCGGGCAGGACCCACTGAAAGATCCGTTTACTTCTTTGCCCTGCGCGACTTATTGATGGCGGCGGCTTGCTTGCCGACCTCATCTTCCGACTTGCCGTTGGCTTTGGCAATCGCCTCGTAGCCGATCTTGCGGTCCGCGTTTTCCGCCTTGACGAGCGCGGCCTTGGCAACCTCCAACCCGGCCTTGGCGACAAGATAGCCGTCGGGACCTTCTTCCGCTCCGCCCGCCTGCACCAACTCCACAACCTGTTCCTTACGCGCTTTGCGCCGCTCTTTCGCATCGCTCAGAGTATCCGCCTGCGCCAGGCAAGCGAACCCAACAACCGCCGCGACCATCACACTCATGATTCGTTTCATTTGTTTCATCAGCTCCATCCTTTCCCTGACGCATCCGTCAATCCAAATTCAAGAAATCCTCAAGTTCCTTTTGAACCTTCAAGTTCACGTCCATGGTGATATGGATCGGCTTGATCTCGTGCTCAGTCTTGATCGAAAGACATCCCCCAACCAACGATGCCGCCGACACCAGCAGCAACGCTGCCAACATTTGCCTCCGTACTCTCTTCATTCGCTCTTCTCCTTCATCCGGATCGGGAAAAACCCTCCCGGAAATCATTTTCGGGACACATTGAGACCCATGTTTAAAAGCTCTTCCAGCGGCCCGTGCAGGTTCAGGTTCAAGTCGACCGGCGCGGGCCACGTCTTGTCATTGGATTTGCCCACCATTTTGATCATTAAAGTTCCTTCGCCGTCCGACCGGGGTTCAAGCTCCATCTTGAACGTGTTGAAATCCATGTCGCTCAGCGCCTTCGACAAAGGCACTTGAACGTCGCCCTTGATTCCCGCTTTGTCCAGCAGCGTGATCATTTGACTATTGTCGTCCAGCCGCAACTTACCACCCTGTTCCGGCAACGAGTAG
>CAZEWU010000348.1:0-1697 GCA_964516155.1 uncultured Caldisericota bacterium | reverse complement strand
CCGGCAGGAATGCCGATCGGATGCTGTATGAAACCCTCGCCCGTCAGCCCATGCCGTAAACCGTCCGAAGGCAGCGCCGAGGATATCGCTCAGCCCGGAAGAGCATAAGATCTCATATCATGGAAGAAAGGGAGACAACGATGGCTGAGGCGGCTGGATTCGAACCAGCAATTCACGGCTCCAAAGGCCGCTGTCCTACCTTTAGACGACGCCCCATCATGTGGTCAGACAGCAGTATTTTAGCCTGCGCAACGGCTTCTGTCAAGGAGAACGGGGCGGCAGACCGATGACTTCCCAGCCTGGATCTCCGGACATTCAGCAGTCCGATGCTCTCAAGTTGCTGGCGCTTCTCCTGATGACGGTGGACCACGCCGGTGCGATCCTCCTGCCGCAGGTACTGTGGCTGCGGTACATCGGTCGCCTGGCATTCCCCCTGTTCGCATATCAGCTGGCAACCGGATACCTGCACACACATTCGGTCCGCCGGTATGCCGGTCGGCTCGCCCTCTGGGGTGTCATTGCTCAGCCCATCTACGCAGCTGCATTCGGAAGGGGCTGGTGGGACCTGAACATTTTTGCAACGCTTCTCCTGGGGCTTCTCGCTATCTGGGGCTGGGATCACAGGCGATGGTGGGCTGTCGCCGTCGCGCTGCTCCTGCCGCTTGTGCAGCTCCGGTATCCCTCCATCGGACCGGATTATGGCGTCTACGGGGTCCTGCTCTGCCTCTCCGGATTCGTTCTCCGGCGCGATAAGCGCCTGCTGTGCGCCGGTCAGCTCCTGCTGCATGCAATGGCTGCGGCATTCCTCTGGCCTTCTCAGATCTTTGCCGTCTGTTCCCTTCCCTTTCTCCTGTATCCGCCGCGATGCAGAAAACACCTTCCGGGAACGCTTTTCTACGCCTACTACCCCGCTCATCTGGCGGTATTCATACTTCTCCGGCATCTCTCATTGCTCAGGCGATAATCAGTCCTATACTTGATATTCGACCTGGGAGGTAGCAAATCATGAATCGGACGCGAGCCCGCAAACTTATTACGATACTTATCATCGCCGCTCTTGTGAGTGGAAGCCTTGCAACAATTATCGGCGCTGCATACAGCGCCCGTTCTGATACGACCGTCACCGTTCTTCCGGGGGTCTCGCTGACACCCAGGGATTTCGCTGCGGCCGGGATGGGAAAAGTAGGCACCGTTCAATATGCAACCTCGACGTTTGTGTTCTTCCCGGACAGCAGTGCGGCGGGAAAGGGACGCGAACTCGCCAAGACTGCAGGAGGAGCCTCGGTAGACCTGGACGGACAAAAGAGCACTCTGACCGTCCTTGCCGGAGAATTTACAAGCCAGACACTCTGTGACCGGGCTTTTGCCTGGTACCGCAGTAAGGATTCGAGCGGAAAATTCGCTCTTGATACGGGGACCTCCATTGTCGGGAACCGTTCAGCCCGTTACAGCGACGCCGGACTGCTCCTGCTCCTTGCGGACTTCCTGCAGTTCGCCGTCGAGTTTGGCGATGCGATCCTGAATCTCCATCCAGCCCTTGGGATCGGCCGGATCGTCGATGCGCATGTGGCGTTGAATGAACAATTGCTGCGTCGATGCGGTTTCCTTGAGCCAGATGAAGATCTGCAACTGGTCGGTGTCGGCGTTGCCTTCGATGGCCTCGATGGCCAGGCGCAGGGCCGATTGCGCTTCGGCGG
>CAZEWU010000347.1:0-1697 GCA_964516155.1 uncultured Caldisericota bacterium | reverse complement strand
GCAGCATGCGTAATATTCTGCACCAGGATAACGGCCCCGGCGACAAGAAGTACATACTGATACAGGCTCCACACCCAGAACAGCGGGCCGAAGGTAAAACCGGCGCGCAGCATGACGCCACTCGCCGCCGCCTGCTCAATATGAGCGTTGCTCCAGAGAAGATGATGCGCATCATTAGACCATGCCAGAAGAAACACCGCCGCCGGTTCAATGGTAAGCCATGCCGTCAACCTGCGTGTTTTTGATGGATTATAGCCGGTATACTGTCGTACGAACGCCAGCCACAGGATGCTGAGGCCGCCGCCGATAAACGACATCCTGACCCAGAAGAAAAATGCAGTGAGCGTTGTACTGCCAAGGAGCAGCACAGAGTCCATGCAATTCCAGGCCACGAAGATCATGAGCGCTCCAAAGGTACGCGCGCCCGGCGTCGGTGTTCTGTTCCAGGAGAGTCCCGCGATGATAAGAGCAACAGCAGCTGCGGCGAGGAATGGAAATGTGTATGGCGTCGTCTGGATGCTCATTTATGCTTGTTTCTGGCTACATCAGGCCTGTCTTCCACGAATCTCCCCCCCCCTGTCCAATGGCTTCTCATTCATAAATGATAGTCTAGCCGGTAGCCTGACGCCGTCAAAACAAGAGCGTCAGAGAGCCGGAGCTTACCCGACCCCCTGACACCTGGGCAGGAATAATAGTCTGCTGTCAGCTCTTCGGGGTTACATTAAAGGTATCGGTGAAAGAGCGGACGACCATACGTTTTGTGGCTGTATTCCGCATGGAAAGACGCATTGTGACCTTCCACACAGCAGCCTTGGCCGGTCTCTGCGCCGTCACGGTACCAACCAGCGTATCGCCGATACTGAGGACAAGGTTCCCGTTCGGTATGTCGACAGCGTCAATGACACCGCCGGTCTTGCTGACCATCGACGGCCCGCTCACCATACCCTGCAGGTCTCTGTCCGGCGCTGCGGTAACCAGGGTCATGGCCTTGTCCGTCGTGACAAAGAACTTGACAGTGATTGTGCTTTTCCCCGTGACAACACGATACCAGACGTGCGGCGAGGAAGACGCCCACGTGTTTCCCGCCGCGAGAACGCGATTGGCTGCAGGAACCGGTGCCGCTTCAGCGCGCACCGCTGTAAGCGGCATGCACACTGCCATCAGAGCAATCATAAGAAGAGAAATCCCTGCAACGAGCATTCTCCTGCTGATTCCATTTGTCCGCACCATATGACATACCTCCCATGATGATGTTCCCTTGAAACTGATCCACGCCGGCAACGACCCCCGACATACATATAACGATGCTCCTCTGAAAAAGCTGACGGCGTTAATTCACTATTTATTCACAGTGTGAGAAAACGATATCTCCATGATAACAAAAAAGCTCCGGGACAGGCGTCCCGGAGCAGGTACATCAATCTATAACAATCTACTTCTTGTCAGTAGTTGTGGTCCTGGCCTTCGCGGTCCCCTGGCCATGGCGGACAGCTGATTTAGCAGCCGGTTTCCGGGCAGATGTCCGTGACTCTGCCTTCGGAGCAACAGCCACCGGCCGGACCGGCTTCGTGGTCTGAACATGCGTCGTCACATCAAGAGCTTCTTTGCCGCTCTTGATGACTGGTCCTGCAGTACGGGGAACAACTTTCCGGGCAGGTGACCGCGACACGGTCTTCCTGGACTCATGATCATGATGA
>CAZEWU010000346.1:1490-1706 GCA_964516155.1 uncultured Caldisericota bacterium | reverse complement strand
TCACAAGCGCAATCTCTGGCCCCTTGAACCAGAGAAGATGGAAGTTCTGGGATGCTTTGACGGATCTGCTTGTAGGTTGCAGTATGGTTATCAACCTTGTCCCAGGATTGATTCTCGAATCCCCATTTTGCGGAGACGGAGAATGCTTTGGTATAAGCTCTCATCGTATCAAGGAGAGTTCTGCAATCCTGCTCAGTCAACCTAAGCTTGAATGTT
>CAZEWU010000346.1:0-1480 GCA_964516155.1 uncultured Caldisericota bacterium | reverse complement strand
TTCATATAGTAGGTGATTAGATGATATATACTTTACGGAGGTGTACGCACGCGCTCCTCCCCACCCTGAAGGATGGGGTCTCCGCGCTGCTACGAAGATGAACGCAAAGTGCGCCAAGTGCGGAGCAATCGCAAAATTTGATAAGCTCCCGAAGAAATTTTGTTGCTCCGAGTGCGGTATCCTGAATACTCCTCAGCCAGCCACCGCGGGCACAGGAGACCAGGCGTGCGGGTGCATCCTGCCAGAAAAGTTTGAATGGAAGCTGCCTGTTGGCGGGATAACGTCTCCCACTGGAGAGGAGCTTTTCACCACGGCTGATGATGGCACGGCACTCTCTCGGAAAGAGTGGATTGAAACGTTTGGCTATGATCCGGTTGTAGTTCTCGCGGCAATGCGAAAGTTGGGCGAGGACGGCAAAGAGGGATACACGAACCTGAGCACGTTGGGACGGAAGAAATGAAGATATTCATAGCTTTTATCCTGCTGGTCGGTCTGGTGGTAGGCCAGCTTCCCTCTGATCTGATCGTAAAACAGCCTGCCCCAACATGCATAGACCTCCGGAATACAGCGCCTGCTTCGGCCAACGCAATCAATGACCTCAATGAGCCGCTGAAGGCCTGGAAGCCCATCGACATCGATGACCTGGGGCATTACTTCTCGGATCATCGACTGGAGATCATGCAAGGCAACGAATCCGGCGTACCGACAAACATCATCAACTTCAGTGAATCCGCTACATCGCCATTTCCGATAAGCATTGATACTGTACCGGGAAACGAGAACGAAACTATAAACATATCCGAAGGCGAACAGGGGTTGATATTTTGGTAGGAAAAATGGTGAAAGTATGACCGACGATCTGACTGTGAGCATGGCCGAAGGAGAAATGTGTATTGGTGACTTCAAGACAAAGGGCTTCCGGTTGTATTCGTTGATTCTTTTGGCTTTGACTGGGTATCTGTTAGCCGCTATATACAACAGTCCCCAGGTCGCTGGAATACAAACAGTGCTGGTATTCCTTCTCGGAGTATTCACCGGGAAGAAAGCTTAGCACAGGATCTTCTTGAACGGGTGTGAAGATACGTGGTTGAATTGGACTCGGCGACAGCGATTCTTTTCAATGACATCACTACAAATCTGAGAAGTCTCAATGAGAAAGTAGACAAATTAAGCAATCTCGTGGGATGGGACGATTGCAAGACTTTCAGAGACTCGTTTGATAAAAGGCTCACCGCGGTTGAGTTAGTCTGCCACACCTACGACGCGACAAAACCGTCAATAGTAGACGTGGCGGAACTCATGCGCGCAAAGGAAGAGGTGCGGCGGGTGCTTGATAAACAGGACAGTGAGATCCTGGAAAAGCTCGATCAGATGAACGAACGAATCAGCCGCATTGATGACCGCACGAAGATCCTGAGCCTCAGTTGGTGTGTTCTGAAAGAATCAAAAGGAGCCCTCACGATAGTGCTGGCAGGCGTGG
>CAZEWU010000345.1:0-1742 GCA_964516155.1 uncultured Caldisericota bacterium | reverse complement strand
GCTTGCCGGTTTGACTTGTTCAGTCACCATATGTAGAATTCACATCGTAGAGTTGTGCAGGCAAGGGGGATACAATGGACGAGAAGGTCGATGCAGAAAGCGTCCCGCGTGATTGGCTGGCGGCATTGACAGCCCGCATCCCGGGTTTTGCAGGCTATCAGGACAAGGATCAGCGGCGTGTTGCAGACAAAACAGTGCGGGATGCCATGGCAGCCAAGATCGACGATCTCCGGGAGATTATCTCGGACGTCATTGAACAGGCCAACGACACAGAAACGTCCATTGTTGACGACCTTTCAAAAATCCTCCGGACGATGAACGAGCTCCGGGACAAGGTGGAGTTCCTTGGGTACGGTGATACCGTGTTTTTTACCAATGAGTCGTTCTCGCCGGAATTTCTTGCAACAGTCTACCAGCTTGAGGTGCAGATCTACGACAATCTTGACGAACTCGAAACGACCTTTGAGTCCCCCAAGGATCTTGGGCGACGCGATACCCTGAAAGAAATCCGCAGGCGTCTCGAAGTCATTTCGCAGGACTTCGCAACCCGCAAGGAGACACTGAAGTCGCCACGATAACGCCCAAACGTATTCCAGAGGAAGGCGCGGGCTGTGATACCCGCTTTCCGCATGATCAATGCAACCTCTTCGTGCGACAGTCAGGAGGTACCAGATGACCACACCAGAGAAAAATGCTGTGCCCAGACGTGAAAAACGCCCCCGGCTGAGAGCTGTCCTTGGATGGCTGCTCGTTGTATTGCTGACTGTCGGGATTGTTGGCAGCGCCTGCGTTGTTTTCCTGTTTGCACACTACTCGACCCAGGTTCCACCAGTCGGTGCGCTTTTCATTCAGACGCCCAAGGCTTCGCAGATCTACGACCGAAACGACCGGCTCCTGTCCTCTGTCTATTTTGCTGAGAACCGCCTTCCCAAGCAGCTCACCGATATTTCAGAAAAGGCGATAAAGGCGCTCATCGCATCCGAGGACGAACGTTTCTTCAGCCACGGAGCTATCGATATCCGCGGTCTCGTGGCCGGCCTGCTGGTCGATCCTCTCCTGGGAAAAGGCATACGCGGCGCAAGCACATTGACGCAGCAACTTGCGCGGCAGGCGATCCTGCACGATACCGACGTGACCATTGCCCGAAAATTCAAAGAGATGATCGTGGCATACCGCCTGGAAAAACAGTACACCAAGGAAGAGATCCTCAATATGTATCTCAATTATGTGTATTTCGGGAATGGATTGTATGGAATAGAGTCCGCTGCGCTGGGATATTTCGGCATACCGGCCCGGGACCTGGACCTCGCTCAATCTGCCATGATCATCGGTGTCCTCCCTGCTCCGTCGGCATATAATCCTTACGTCGACCTCGACATCGCAAAAGAACAGCAGCAGCTCGTTCTGCACAAGATGGTGCGAAACCGCTATATCTCGCAGGACGAAGCAGACGCAGCCGTCGCAGAAAAGCTTACTCTCAAGAATGGCATGAAATCTTCCTATGGAAGTATTGGATGGTTTGTAGATTATGTTAAATCAATAGTTCAGGATCAGTATGGTGCGGAAATGCTGTACCAGGGCGGATTGCGCATTTATACAACCATAGATCCGAAACTTCAGGAAGCCGCCATGTCCGCCGTTCAGAAAGTCTGGGATCAGGCGAAGAAAGACAAGGTATTCGTCGAGAGCGACCGCGATTCCCTCGGTGTCTTCCAGCCTCAGGCGGCGCTTGTCAGCGTTGA
>CAZEWU010000344.1:0-1743 GCA_964516155.1 uncultured Caldisericota bacterium | reverse complement strand
TGCGAGCTATTTACCTCTACCTTGTTACCGCGACAGGAATCATCCTGGCATTGACCGGAATTATTGGAACACTCACGGGGATCCTTAACATGTATGTTTTTCGCCTGGTCCCCCCGGCAAGCACACAAAGCGCCCTTGAATCACTGTTACGGTTTGCATCCTGTACCGCTGTCGGTATTCCCGTATGGTCATATCACTGGAAAATTATTCAGGAAGCACGTCACAATGCTCCTCTATCAGCCGTTCCAGACGCCGGGACAGACCATGGCAATCCCACCATGCAGACAGAAAGCCGTCATGACCTCATCCGGAGACTTTACATCTATTTATTATCTGCCATCGGCCTGGGCATTGTTATCATTAATCTGATCAATTCTGTTCCGACCCTGTATCGTGTCTTCTGGATATCTTCAGCTTCCACAGGTACGCCCGCAGTCCCGGGAATCAGGGGCAGCGTTTACGATGCTCAGCGGCTCATCAGGATCGTCGTGGCCATTCTCATCGGAACACCGGTATGGCTCTATCACTGGCATCTGGGACAACGGGAATATAAGAAACCGGTCGGCGAGTAAGACTTCCTCTAATCCGAGAAGTTGCCTGTTTCATCATAGAAAAAAGTACGAATGCCGGAAGTACATGACACAATCTTCAGAACAATATCTGCAGCACTGTAAAGGACTTTGCTGCTTCTTGTTTTGAGTACGTTTGAAGTATAATGACTGTTGCTAGATAATTCCTGCAAAGGAGGAAAATGGATGAGAAAGCTGCTTTCCATTCTCCTGATGGTTGCTGTTGCTGTCGTTACTCTCTTCACAGGCTGCAGAACGCTCAGAACGACAAAGAACAGCATCAGGATCGGCCTGGTGACCGATATTGGAGGCAGAGGCGACAAATCACTGAATGACGGAGCTCTTCGGGGATTGGAAATGTGGGCTGCCGGAAAAGCTTATGGACAAGGAGACAATTATAACAATCTGTCTGATGTCGATTACCAGAAAAGTCTGAATGAAAATGCTGCGGATCTCGCCAATAAAAATATCAAATCGCTCGGCAATATTCTTCCCATTGTTCTTGAATCTCAAACGCAGAAAGATTATGTCCCAAATCTCACACGACTTGCCGTGGATAAAAAGTGCCGCCTTGTCATCGCAGTAGGATCTACTATGGCGGACGCCGTTTATAAGGCCGCAGAAGAGAGCCCCGGAACATGGTTCGCTTTGATCGATGCTCAACCGTTTGATCCGGCAACGCTTGTGCCTCGTCCTCAACTTCAAAATCTCACCTGTTACCTCTTTCGTGAAGAGCAAGCAGCTTTCCTGGCGGGAGCTATTGCGGGGATGGCAACCAGAACAAACAGAATCGGCTATATCGGCAGGCCGCTGACTGCTGTGGTTGATCATTATGAGGCGGGTTTTCTGGCAGGCATCAAAACGACCAATCCGAATGCCTACGGGGTCGATGGCAGAAACATTTCCCACATAGACGCTGCCAGTCTCAGCAACCGGCAGGAAGGCAGACAAATTGCACAAACAATGATCGCCCAGAAATGTGACATTCTGTTCCAGCATGCCGGAGCCGCAGGAGCCAGCATGTTCGCTATTCTCAAGGAAGTAGGCGGACCGGCCCGCGGTCTTTGGGGAATCGGTATAGACGCCGACATGGGCAAAAATTCCTATCTCTACCCGGCCGGGACCCTGACTTCTTCTGCGAAACACGTTGATTACGCCGTGTATCTTGCTGTCA
>CAZEWU010000343.1:0-1744 GCA_964516155.1 uncultured Caldisericota bacterium | reverse complement strand
AAAACTCGAGGACTGCGACTGCGAGAGCACGTCAAAACGGGTAAACTCCGGGAAGGCGGGCTGGGAAACGTTCCGGTCGGAAGAGATCACGGTCAATTTATAGGTCACCGTCTCGTCGGCGGTAATGGTTTCCTTGTCGACCTCGGCCTTCATTGAGGTTTCCGCGAAACACACGCTACTCCATGCCAGCGACAATGCCGCCAATAAAACTATCCGTCTCATCTTCCCTCCTTTTCCCGGAAATATATTTTTCCCGTGCCCTTGACAAACGGTGTTCCGTATGGCATATTTAGGTGCAAGCGAAAAGGTGCAGTGCAGAGTGAACCAGGAGGTTGTCACCGATAGCGCGAAGGCAATCAGGCCTATCACCTGCAGAAAAACCTCAGTCAAGTGGACTGGGGTTTACTGTTTTTAGGGGACTTTAATAGGATATTTCGTTGAGCCCGGTGTTGGAATCCTGTCCCAGCGAATTCTGGATGAGCTTGAGCGTCGTGTGCTCCCCGTCTTTCCAGGGCCAGAGCATGGCGAAAACGACCTCTTTATCCTTGTTGTCCATGTACAAGGTCTGCCCCTGCATGATGCCGCCGTACTGGCGGATCAGCTTTTCCATTTGAAGGGAAAGTTTGGTCTTCTGTGACGGCCAGGCGGGACTGCCGAAGAAACCTTCCAGCTTGCTCCGGATCGTCCCGATCTTCTCCTTCACGACAATCCCTTCGAACAGGTTGTCGCTGTCGGTATCCATATTCTTGAATCCCACGCGCTTGATCTCTTCTTTAACCTCGTTGAACTGCATACTCTCCCCCTTGTTGTCAGCGTTTAAAGATGATCAGCAGGATAATGACACAGATCAGGATACTCAACCCGACCTGCAGGCTTTTCAGGAAACTCCATCCGCGTTTCTGCCGCGCGATGAACCCCAGCAGTAACGCGACGATCCCGAAACCGATGAGCACGAACAGGAATTCTTTCAGCATAGATACTATATAAGTTTACATCCCTTCCGGGACGGTGTCCAGTTTTTTGGCGCCTACGCGATATCTGCGAGTTTACGCAGGAGCGCTTCGGACGCGTCCCACCCCAGGCAGGGATCGGTGATCGATTTTCCGAACACGCTCTCGGTGACCGGCTGGCTTCCTTCTTCCAGGTAGCTCTCGATCATCAGCCCCTTGACCATCTTGCCGAAATTACCTGAGCTCTTGATACTGCGCATCACCTCGAACGCGATGCGCGGCTGTTCCGCGTACTTCTTGCCGGAATTGGCGTGGTTGGTGTCGATAATGATCGCCGGATGTGCCAGGTTGCGCGCCAGGTACGCCTCCGCCACCCGGGCGATATCCTCATAATGGTAATTGGGGATGTTCTGCCCGTAATGGTTGACCGAACCGCGCAGGATGCAATGCGAAAGCGGGTTCCCGCTCGTCTTGACCTCCGAGCCGCGGTAGATGAACAAATGCGGCGCCTGCGCCGCCTGCACGGAATTAAGCATGACGCTGATATCGCCGCTCGTGGGATTTTTCATGCCTACCGGGATATCGAGGCCGCTGACCGTCAGGCGGTGCTCCTGGTTCTCCACCGACCGGGCGCCGATGGCGACATAACTGAGCAAGTCCTCAAGATACGGGTAGTTGCTCGGATACAGCATCTCGTCGGCGGCGGTAAGCCCCGACTCCTTGAGCAGGCGGATATGCATCCGGCGCAGGGCCTTGAGCCCCTCGACGATATTGGGCGCTTCGGAAGGATCGGG
>CAZEWU010000342.1:0-1752 GCA_964516155.1 uncultured Caldisericota bacterium | reverse complement strand
CATCATCAACAAGTCCCTCGATGCGACAGACACCGATAACAAGCTCCGGGTTTGCGGCAATTGTGCACTGCAGCCAGTCTTCACTGAGCTGCAGCTCCTTGGCATAAACTCTTTTGAAAACAGCTTTTCCACCGTCTGTGACACCAATTGATGTTTCATAGACTATATCTGAAAGTTCATTCGCCATTGTTCGGTTCTCCTTCCGAAAATCTGGTTGTGAGATGGTTTGTTTATTCTGCCACGTCTTCTCCCGCCTGCAACAGCCCTCTTTTAATGTGAATGGAAACGCCAAATCCCGAGGTATGAGACCCAGAATGCAAAAAAAGTCCAATCTGACGTTCTTGCCGCCTACTTGCCCCAGGCTAGCGCGTGCTCGGATATGTCCTGAATCCAGCTGAAGATTGGTTGCGGGTTCCACGCTGCCGGGTGCATCGGAACGACTCCGGTGGTACCCACGCTATCAAAAAATTCGCAATGCTTTGCGCGAAGCGGCGATGCAGCCCATGAACGACGTGGCAATCTGAGAATCCCTTTCCCCGCGACAGGGATCGGCGACTCTCCGACGAGCATCGTGAGATACTTTCCCTTCTTTTTTACGGTCTCTTCATCAGCGGTCTTGGTCGCATCTATTACGAACGCATCATCGCCACCATGCCCCGGCGTTATTATCAGAAAATCCGGAGCCGCTTCTCCAGTACCATAGGCGTTGAATCCTGATGGATGCTTCAGTTTTCTGTCCAACCGGGGTTCAACCCAGACAGTGACTTCGACTCCGAAACGATCCTCTTTGAAGGTCGCACCGCCGCCCAGAAAAAGAACGCCCGCGGCGTTTGCAGGCATCCGCCATCCGTGCGTTTCCATAGCGCGAAAGATCTTGAGACCTACCCAGCGTTGATACAGATAGGGAATGTCGGCGGCCGCGATCGGACTCGCCAGCAGTTCCCCTACCAAGTCCGGAAGGACTTCCACTGGAGCCAGCAAATCCTGAATCTCACTTCTGAAAGCACGCCAGACCGGAGACAGGGGGTACGGGTCTGGTCTCCTCTGGCAAGGTGCAATCCGTCGTACACCCGCATAGGAGCAAATCGTCGGGAGTGTCGCCTCCAATGAACGCAGACCATGAGTAACCGGTGCTAAAACGAGTTTAAGATTCTGGAGATCAGTCTGCGCATACTCTGAAGTGCCCTGTCGCGCCAGAATGGCGTCGTCAACCTGCTTCTGGATGCGGGTTTCCAGTGTTCTCAGTTCGCTCAACTGCTGTTGTATCAAATGGGTCAACCAGGCCAGAGGTGCGATAGCCGGTTGCCCCGAGGGGGCAGCAGCCAACCATTCCACTGGAACAATTTTCCCCTGAACCCGGTCAAATCGGGTGGGTCTGGTACTGGTAGCCGCATCTCTGGAATACGGTTTGGGCACGTAAGTAAAAGCCCCCAGTGTATCGTCAATATCAGCCGCTTCAAGAAGGCGGGGAACCTGTCGTACAAGGCGGTCGGCAGCGTTCAGCTGAGCAGTGGCAGTAACTCCTATTCCAAGGCTTTTCCCATATTTGGCGTATCGCTTAGAGGGCGCTGCACCCGGTGCCAGGAGTTCTCGCGAAAACTCGGCAAGGTCAGAAACGATTGCATCACAAAATGGGTCACTGAATCTGTCCACTCGACACCTTACGCCTGATTGACGTCCCGCCCTGCTTCCATCAATTCTTTCCATTCGTGGATTCGAGAAGCACAGGCTGCCAGCCCCTGACAGTAATCC
>CAZEWU010000341.1:0-1760 GCA_964516155.1 uncultured Caldisericota bacterium | reverse complement strand
GTTCCATCACTGAAATGGCCCCGCAGGGTAACGTTATCCAGAGTCATGGGAAGCACCTGCCCTGGAAGTTGCATCAGCTCTGAGAGTTCCTGTACAGCGTCCCCGAAGCTGCCTTTGATATCTGAGAGGGCGGCAATCAGGAGATTGCCGACGTTATGCCCCCCGATGCCTTCCATGTGTTCTGGAAAACGGTATCCCAGAAGACGTGCAGTCCGCGAAGATTCTCCGGCCATGGCGATCAGAGCGCTGCGGAAGTCTCCCGGAGGAAGCATCCCGGTGGCTTCGCGCAATCTCCCCGTGCTTCCTCCGTTATCGGCCATCGTGACAATTGTTGTGAGCTGCACATTCTCGTTTCGCAATGACTCGATGACGGGTTTGATTCCCGTTCCTCCTCCGATAATGACGACGTGCGGAAGGCTCTCAGCTTTCCTGAAGCGGTAAATTGTACGGGCGACAGGCTCTCGAAGCGTGTTTCCCGTCAAAGGAACCAGGATGGAACGAAGGAGCAGCTTGGCGGCAAGAATCATCAGATATATCGAGAGTCCCGCTGTGATGATACAGACAACGACATAGCCGACAGGCACCGCCGGTTTCGGAAGGACATATCCCAGGATCCGCGTGATTATAGGTCGTATGCCAAGCATCCATGAAGTGCCGGGGGATTGCAGCAATCCGTTAAGCGCGATGAAAAGCAATATCGTTGCCGTAATAAACAGCAGAAGGTATCTCTTAACCCGGATTCCGGGGACCAGCCAGTACCAGAATGCTTGTTTGCGTTTTTTCATTTTTGGAGATCACGATGAAAGACGTGGACGGTTTTCGCATGTGGCTTAAGATGATGATAGAGCATGTTTGCGATGACGACCGAGCGATGCCGCCCTCCGGTACATCCTATACCGATAGTAAGATAGCTTTTTCCCTCTTCTTCATACCGTGGAAGAAGAAAATCTACGAAACCAATCAAGCGGACAAAGAACTCTCGCGCATAACCTTCTCCCAGCACATATTGAATAACTCCTTTGTCATATCCGGTGCGATGGGCGAGATGCTCTTCGTAGTACGGGTTGGGCAGGAAACGGACGTCGAACAGCAAATCCAGGTCGATAGGAAGTCCGTTTTTATACCCGAAGGAGACAATGTTGATTGTCAGTGACGGAGATTGCTGATCGCTGAGAACTGCTTTTTGCACGCGTTCTTTCAACTCTCCCAGCGTAAGGTCGGTCGTATCGATAATCACGTTTGAAAGTCCGCGGACTTCAGTCAGCAACTCCCGTTCGTTCTTGATACTTTCCAGGACTGTGTTACCTGGAAGAGGATGACGTCGGCGTGTTTCCGAGAAGCGACTGACCAATACTCGCGATGATGCTTCAAGAAAAATAATGCGGGGATGAATATCGCGTGCCGAAAGCCGTTGCAGCATGGAATGAAATTGAGTTTTGAAACCTGAGCTGCGGACATCAAGCGCCACAGCTATCTTGGTTATCTTTCCCTCGGTTTGTGACGCAAGATCGAGAAATCGGCTCATCAGTGAAATGGGAAGGTTATCTATGGCATAATACCCCATATCTTCAAGGTGACCCATGGTCTTGGTCTTGCCGGCTCCGCTCAGGCCGGTTACGATGACGAGATTCAGGTTAGTGGTTCCAGCCACGCGTGCCTCCCGTTCATACACATACGCAATTCGATGCTGTCGTGGGTATAACTATGGCGGAGGGGAGAGGGTTCGAACCTCCGAAGGCGTGAACCTTGCCGCATTTCAA
>CAZEWU010000340.1:0-1765 GCA_964516155.1 uncultured Caldisericota bacterium | reverse complement strand
AAACGCCTTTAATTGTAGTGAAAACGACAATGGTGTCAAGCGTAAAGTAAGCAGGAGACCGTTGATTTTTACAGCGGAAACATGATAATGACACGTGACTACAGTTATGGGAGGCAATCATGTTTACAACGGAAATCACAAGGAAGGAACTGGCAGGATTCATGGATCACACACTGCTCAAGGCTGATGCGACCAGCGAAGATATTGATCGTCTCTGCGCGGAAGCTCTGCAGTTCAACACATTCGCCGTATGCGTCAATTCGTCTATGGTGGAAACAGCCGCTGCGGCACTGGCAGGCAGTTCCATCTGTGTAGCCTCCGTCGTTGGTTTTCCTCTTGGTGCAGCTCTCTCCGACGCCAAAGCCAGAGAAACGGAACTGGCGGTCTCGAAGGGAGCCCGTGAAATTGACACCGTCATTCAAGTTGGATGGCTGAAAGAGAAGAATTATCGTGGAGTTGAACAGGACATTGCCGCAGTAGTCGCTGCTGCAGGTGATGCGCCCGTCAAAGCCATTATCGAGACGTGCCTGCTCTCTGATGAGGAAAAACGTGTTGCCTGCGCCATTGCCGTGTCGGCAGGAGCAGCTTTCGTTAAAACAAGCACCGGTTTCAGCAAGGCCGGCGCAACGGCCGAAGATGTTCAGCTGATGCGGGACGTGGTCGGTCCTGATATCGGAGTGAAAGCAGCCGGAGGAATCCATGATCTTCGCACAGCTGTAACAATGCTCAACGCTGGCGCAACGCGCCTGGGCGTTTCCGCTTCTGTCGCGATTCTCATGGAGGCGCGGCAGTAGCATCCCATGCAATATCACTGGACGCTTGCATCGGTCCTGCACGCATCTCGCGTTGGAGAGAAAGACAAGCGTCTGGTGCTTTTTTCAAGGGAAATGGGCAAGATAACAGCGGTTGCCAAGGGCGCGGCAGTTCCTGAGGCAAAATGGTCGAGCTCATTTGAGCCCTTTTCTCTTCTGTACCTTCGTCTCTATGAACGCTCACGTTTTCTGACTGTTGTCAGCTCGGAAGAACGGATCGTCTACACGGACATTCTTTCCTCCCTGTCGCGGTCCCTTAAGGGAATGGCCATAAACCAGCTGCTGGAATGCATTCTCGAGCCTTCCTCAGAAGATCCGGAACTCTTCGCCGCTTATGTAACTGCGCTCTCCAGGCTAAACATCGCTTCAGATTCTGCCGGAGAAGACTCTGTTTTTCTGCAATTCTGTCTTGATGTTCTGGCGAACCTTGGGTTCGGGCTAAGCGAATTCTATTGTGAAGCATGCGGAACCCGGATTGAAGGACCTGCTTTTTTTTCGCTGCACGACAACTCATTTCGATGTTCAGCATGCGCCGTACGTAGTACCGATATCGCATTATCTCCTGAGCTGGCTGCTTTTCTTCGAACGGGCCGGGGGACACTGGATCATCGTAAAACGCTTGCCGCGATAGCACTGATCCTGCGCCTTTTGAAGACCGCAGCCGGAAAACTGGGCGTTTCTTCTCCCTTCGAACAGTTCGCACAGAATGCTGCTACACTGTTTCGTACTGAATCATATGAAACATTCAAGGAGTCCGATCATGAACTTTGAAGACATGGTTTCAAAACTGGAACGTTTCTGGGAAGACGAGGGATGCGTCCGTCTTTTTCCTTATGACCAAGAAGTCGGCGCCGGTACGCTGAGTCCTTACACGTTTCTGCGCGTTCTCGGGCGCAAACCGTGGAAGGTCGTTTATGTTCAGCCATCCCGCCGGCCTGCCGATGGCCGATATG
>CAZEWU010000339.1:0-1776 GCA_964516155.1 uncultured Caldisericota bacterium | reverse complement strand
TGCCATCCCTTTCCGTTGCCATCGGAAAAGTCTCCCTTGTTGCCGTGTTCGCATTGGCCTGGGCAGTCGGGCTTGGCATCACCGACCCAACGTTTGCGACGGAAAACGTGCGCCTCGAAAATATCATAGGCAGTCTGTTTGCGCTTCTTTTCAGCACATTGATCATACCGGTTGCAGGCCCGCCGGGTATGCTCGCCCTATTGATCCCGATGATCCCTTCGATGGTGTCTGCTGGCGTCCACCCCCTATCAATCAATCTTTTAACCGGACTGATCGCAATTGCTTTTGCGCACACGGGATATTTCGCAAAAATCGCAACCTAAACAGGACTGGAACGAAGGCTGGCATTCTGCTCCTCTTCGGGGTGGTGGGTATCATCAGCTCCTAACAAAAGCTGCAGTCGTGGACAGGCGAAGACAACAGCCTGTTTATATGGCTCTTTGCTATATCGTGTGGGTAGGGAGAGCAGGAATATCGAGAGCCGAGCAATCCAAATAGATCATCGCGATGAAGTTGGGGATATTCCTGAACCCTCGCGCTCTGCGCTTGATATACTGGATACGGCTATTCATCCCTTCAGATGCGCCAGCCGTAAGGCCTGATTTGAAATAACGAAGGACTCCCTCCATGTGCGACTTGAGTGTGCGCGCGAACGCCTTCATCGGTTCCAGTCTCGAGCGAACTGCCCATGACAGCCATTTCTTGATTGCAGCTCGTGCGATTCTGATATCAGGAGTTCCGCGGTAGATATCCTGAAACGTCAGTTTCATCTGATAGGCCTTCATTGTGCGAAGGTTTTCCTTGCTCAGCGTTTTGAGCTGTTCCTGCTGTTTGGCGGTGAGCTTTCCGGGGTTCTTAAGCCAGAGATACCGGGTTCGCTTCAGGAGCAGTGGGTTCTTCTTTTGCTCCGCTTGACGCACCTTGTCCAGTGCCTCGTTCAGGATTTTAACGACATGGAACTTGTCGTATGTGACCGCCGCTTTGGGAAGATGCGCCGCTGCTCCCGAGATGAACGCGGGCGACATATCCATGCTCACGTCTGTGATCTGGGCAGGTTTCGCGGCGTGATGGATCATCTCTTGCGTGAATGCCTTGATAGTGCCGCCGTCTTTGCCTTCCGCGCAGTACAAAACGTCGCTTTTCTCCATGTCCACAAAGACAGAGATGTAGTTGTGTCCCTTGCGCGTGGAGGTTTCATCAATTCCGACCTTCGTCACGCAGCTCATGTCTTTTCGTACATATGCATCGCCGACATGGCGCCGGATGATCCGCCACAGCCGCGTATCGTGTTCCCCCACCAATTCGGAGATCTCGGATACGGGCATACTCTTGGCGAGGGTGAGCACGAGCAGCTCGAACAACATCGTGAATCCGCTGCTCTTGCCTCCCCATGGAGGCGTGTTAAGATGCACGCCGCATTCCGGGCAGATGGTACGCGGCGTACGAAAGTGGAGGTAGCATTTATACTGGAAGAAGTTCAAATGCCGCCAAGTCTTGTCCTCCGTATCGTAAACCGGTCGGCCTTCCGCGCCGCATACGACGCACCTAAATCGGGCCTTCTCCCGGAAGTCCATGTCGATGTGTAGTTCTCCCGCCTCTTTGTCAAACCGGATTGCCTTGACGTAGATCGGCTCCTCGATCCCAAGCGCTGCTCCAAATAATGCCGTCTGATCGAACATCTTTTATCACCCTGTTTTAGTATACCATGGTGGCTTACCCACACCAAATAGCGAAGAGCCATATAGGTTTTGCGGATGCCCGGACGCTCAGCCGTTC
>CAZEWU010000338.1:0-1800 GCA_964516155.1 uncultured Caldisericota bacterium | reverse complement strand
CGGGGACTTTTCTTTTCATGGTTTGAGGCGGCTGCGGGTCGACATGCCGTCACAAGGATCCTACAATGTCTACAAAACATGTTTCGGGGAGAGTGACACGATGGAAATCAAGGAGTTCTATGATTACTGCAGGGATATAGCGAACTATACCAGCGCGTCGGCGCTTGTTGAGTGGGACATGAGAACCAACATGCCGCCAAAGGGAGCGGCGGACAGGTCGCTGGTTGCTGGCAAGCTGGCTGGATCTATGTTCAAAATGTTTGCTTCTCCCAGAATGGCCGCTTTTGTTGAGTACTTCAACACACCGGCAGTCAATGCACAGCTGGGCGAGGTTGATCGCAGAAACATCTATCTTGTAACAAAGGAGTACCGAAAGCTATCGGTTATTCCCGCCGATAAGTACGAGAAGTTCGCTATAGCGTGCTCAAAGGGCGAATCTGTGTGGCAGGAGGCTAAAGCCAGATCGGATTTTGCGATGCTCCGTCCATGCCTTGAGGAGATCGTTGCCTATGAGAAGGAATTCACCGAATTCGTCGGATATGACAAAGACCCTTATGACGCCCTGCTGGATAACTATGAACCCGGACTGAAGACCGATGAGATCAAAGCGATCGTCGACGGGCTCAAGGTCGAGCTTGTTTCCTTTATCCAGCTGCTGCTGAAGGAGGGGACGCGCCCCGATACCCGTTGCCTGAAAGGAACCTTCGACAAGACGAGCCAGAAACAATTGTCTCTGGACGTGCTCAAGCTCATGACGTACGATTTCGACGGTGGCAGGATAGATGAGACAGCGCATCCGTTCACAACGAAAATCGGTTCCGGCGACGTCAGAATAACGACGCACTACTATGAGCACGATCTGCCATCGGCATTTTTCTCGAGCATGCACGAAGGGGGACACGGTCTGTACGAGCAGGGCGTTTCGGAGGATTACCGGTGGATGCCCGTTCAGAAGGGCGCTTCCATGGGAATCCACGAGTCGCAGTCCAGGACATGGGAGAACCTTGTCGGACGATCAGAAGCATTCTGGACGTACTATTACCCCAGACTCCAGCGCTTCTTCCCGCAGTTTGAGCATGTCCCCATGAAAGAGTTCTACAAGGCTGTCAACATCGTCCAGCCGTCCCTGATCCGGACAGAAGCGGATGAGGTGACCTACAACCTTCATATCATGTTGCGGTTTGAGATCGAGGAGGCACTGATCAACGGGAGAGTTCAGGTGGCCGATCTGCCGGAACTCTGGAATGCCAAGATGAAAGAGTACCTGGGCATCGAGCCTCCTGATGACGCTCGGGGAGTCCTTCAGGATATCCACTGGGCGAGCGGCATGATCGGTTACTTCCCGTCCTACATGCTGGGAAACCTGTACGCAGCGCAGTTCATGGCCACGGCCAGGCAGGAAATCCCTGACCTCGACAGCCAGATCGCGGCGGGCCATCTGAACGTCCTGCGCGAGTGGCAGCAGTCCCGGATCCACCAGTACGGAGCGTTCTACGATCCAAAGGACCTCCTTATGAAGGTGACGGGCAAACCGCTGGACTACCACTACTTTATGAGCACAATAAAGGAGAAATACTCCAGAATCTACGGGGTCGCGCTGCCCACGGCACAGGCTCAAGGTCGCTGAACAGACGCCGTGAGCATGGTCTCAACGGCATCCCATCTGGTCCGGGACCAGGGGAAGGTTTCATCTCCATTATGTTTCTTCATTATGGGGGTTGCGTTCCACAGAGTTCTGCATATACTTCTTTTTGGCAAGAATATAATATGCCAGTTTTACGGAGGTTTCAGTGCTTACAG
>CAZEWU010000337.1:0-1814 GCA_964516155.1 uncultured Caldisericota bacterium | reverse complement strand
GGAGGAGATAAAGGATATCCCGGTGCAAAAAGAAGAGGTTATGTCACAGTTTGCGACCCGGTATTTTAACTATGAAGCCGCCAGATTTGTGAGCGCGGAGTCGCTTATCAACAGCGCTTACGAATCTTTGGATGCCGAGGAGAAACGGCAGGGAGCAAGGGATAAAACCGCGCCTCAATCCTCCGACGAGGAAAAATTTCTCGGCCCCACTGATTATATTCGCGCGCTTTTCAGCAAAGAAAAAGACAAGGCGGAAAATCTGAGGAAAGCGCTGGTAAAAAATCTCCAGGAGGATCAAACCTTTTCGATAACGCACCGGGATCAAACGTTTATCGAAATCGACAAACAGGCCGGATCGAATGTCCATTTTCTGGTCACCGGACATACGCACCTGGAAAGGGCTATTGCCCGCAGCGCACCCGGCTGCTATTATTACAACAGTGGAACCTGGATCAGGCTCATCCAACTGAACGCTGACGTTCTGAATAACCCCGACGAGTTTGCCCGGGTGTATAAATCCTTCGAAAGCGGAACAATGGAGCAGCTCGATGAGATAAAAGATCTTGGTCCAAAGCATGATCAGCATCTGGTGTTATCCCGACCGACGGTTGTGTCCATTGTTGCCAAGGACGGCAACACATTCGGAGAGCTGAACCATGTTCATACCGACGGTTCACTGCAACCGGTGGAAAACAGCAAGTATCCGGGGAGGTAGATCATGACAAAGATAAACAAAATCGGTCTGGAGTTTTTACGGCATGGTCCCGCCCACAATCAGCTTCTTTCGCCGCTTACCCAATATCTTGGCCTCTGCGGCAACTTCGGGGCCTGCACCGTCCAGGTAATGTATGAGCATCAGGAGTTTCTGTCTCTCCTAAAGTCCCTGCGCTACAATTTAGGGGCTGTGGATGACACTGAGCGGCGTCAGCAGGATGTAAACAAAACCTCCGACAACATCACAAGCATATTGACGAATGTGGCAGGGCTGAAAGCATCTCTGGGCCCCATCGGCGGCCGTTCTGCGGACATCACTCATCTGGATTTGGTCTTGTCTGCGGCCGAACTGGCCATGCTGCCTTTTGAACTGGCTAAGGTTCCTCCGGGATGCGCCGGCGGTGAAGGGAACTATTTACTGCTGCAGACGCTGCTCCCGGTTTGCCTCACCAGGCGGGTACGGAGCGCATCCAGCACAATGATCATCTGGCCGAAAAGGCCTAAAATTCTCTTTGTCATCGCCCAGCTTCCCCGCATGAGCGTGCCTGCCCTCGATCACACGAAGGCCATGCTCAGGGCTATTGACCCGTGGATACCATATTTCGATCCTTTTCTTCCGGGTGACCGGGAAAAAAAGATCGGCGAAATCCTCACCATCCTTCCCGAAGCCAGCATAACCGATATTGAAGACGCCTGCGCCGCCAACGCTTACAGCCATGTCCATATTCTGGCCCACGGAATGGAAAATTCAAAGAAGCTGGGCAATCCCTATGGCCTGGTGCTGCATGACCCGCAGGACAAGAGCAAAAGCACCATAGTCGACGGCGAACAGCTGGCGTCAGCCCTGCGTCCTTTGCGGCGGCAAACGAATAAAGAACCGGATATGACGCTGCCGGCCGTAGTAACTGTGGCCGCCTGCGACAGCGGCAATATAAGCTCGGTAATTTACAGCAACGGAACCAGTTTGGCCCATGAGCTGCATCAGGCGGGCATTCCCGTCGTTGTGGCCTCACAATATCCTCTTTCCAAGGACGCTTCCGTGTTGGTGGCCGAGGTGCTTTACCAAAGAATGTTATGGGGTGAAGATATAAGGATCATTC
>CAZEWU010000336.1:0-1817 GCA_964516155.1 uncultured Caldisericota bacterium | reverse complement strand
GATGATGCAAAGGATCGCCATCAAGTACTTCAGCTTGAGGTTTCGCATAAAGTGTAAAACAAATCTGAGTGCAGACATTGTAATTCTTCTCCGCTATTTTATGAGGTTACAACGGGTCTCTGTGACAGATCTTGAAAATTAGGATTTGTGATACAAGGCGAATCGGCGGGTTAAAACGGATTCGGACGCTATATCGCTATCGGATTCTTTTTGCCTGATGCCGGGTGCGAAAAAATGGAATGAAAGAGGTGATCCCCGTAGGGTTATCCGGGGAAATGCCGGAGGCAAAGTCTCACATTATACACTGGGAAGACGACGTTAATATTATGTCTCATTGAAGTTTACCTCCATGTTAAGATTATTTTGGCGCAGTCTCGGCTTACCCTTGATCCCTGTCAAGAAAAAGTGGATCAATGCTTTAGGCACAAGAGGCGCATCCTGACACTTTGACGGGGAATTTTATTGACAAACGGATCGGGATCGCAGACTTACGAAAAAAACCAAAGAGGTGCGTGCATGCATGATATCGCGACCATCAAAGCTAAGCTGAAGGAACTGCTGTTTGCCCGGGAGGACATCGTCGCTGCCTGGGAAGGAGGCTCCGCAGCCACCGGTTTTTATGATGACTATTCCGATCTGGATCTGAGCATTATCGTCGCCGGAAGGGAGACCAACGAGGTCTTTACGCTTCTGGAAAAACACTTTGAAGAGCTGTATGGCATCGAGAGGCAGTATCGCGTCCCGGAACCTGCCTGGCATGGGATGTCACAGTGTTTCTACTTGTTGAAGGATTGCCAACCTTGTTTCTATTGTGATATTGCTGTGGTTCCGCAAAGCAGATCCGATAAGTTCACAGCACCGGACAGACATGGCAATGCCGTCATTTGGTTCGACAAAGATTCCATCTTCACTGCGGTTCCCACACCTGAGGAAGAGCAGATCAAGCTGGTTCAGAGAGTGCTCAAGAGTACTATTTCTGTGGACTTTCTCATGACCATTGAGCTGCAGAAAGCGCTGCTCAGGAGGAACTGGATCGCGTCGCAGATGAACTGGCAGATGTTTCTGAACCGCTGTCTGGTTCCACTGATGAACGTCCGCTATCGTCCCGCCAAGGCTGATTTCGGGATCCGCTATACAGACAGGGAATACCCGCCTGAGGCAGTTCGCATCCTCGAGGACCTTCTGCGCTATGGCAGCGTCGATGACATCGCGGAGAACAGCCAGAAAGCTCTGACCCTGTACGATGAGCTGAAGCTAGAGCTTAGCAAGAAGTATCTGTAAGCGAGGCAGCGATGAATGATCGTGACATCATGCCGGCAGATCCGGAGTATCGGCGGAAAGTCTTCCGCATAGTGATCCTGATCGTAGTCCTGGGATTGCTGGCACTATCTCTGATCACCCCCAAGCTGGACAAACTGGTGAATGCGGAACACCCTGAAAAGCTGTTAACGTGGTTGACGGTTATACTCATTGCTTTGCTTCTTATTCCGGCAGGCATGGCCGTGTACCTCATCCGGATCGCAATTCTGACGCTGAGACAACGCCAGTATCCTCCCGAGGGGCTCAAGCTCCTACGGGATACTCCGATCCTCTACGAAGAAGAGGCAAAGAAACGAGCCATACTGCTGATCTTTGCCTCTGTAATGATAATAGATCTATGTGTATTCATGGCGATCATCGCGCTCAAGCTCTTCGCGAGTCTGCTCTGAAGCCATACGGGATCCATGCCTATTGTAGGAGCAGCATCTTCCCTATTCTGGAGTAGCCTCCGGCTGTGAAGCGATAGTAGTATATACCATTGGCTGCTCGCAGCCCTT
>CAZEWU010000335.1:0-1822 GCA_964516155.1 uncultured Caldisericota bacterium | reverse complement strand
TGTTCTGCCGAAACTCGGGCTGGCGGCTCCTGCATCCAGCACGGCCATGGCCGGCTTCCTCGGCCTGTGGGGCTTCTTCACGCTGCTGCTGTTCATCGGAACGCTGAAGCTGTCCAGAGCCCTGCAGGTGGTCTTCGGAACACTGGTTGTCCTGTTCGCTTTACTTGCCGTCGGCGACGCCACGGAAAACGCGCTGCTCAAACAGATTGCGGGTTATGAAGGACTCGTCTGCGGGTTCTCTGCCATCTATGCCGGCATCGCACAGATTCTCAACGAAGTGTACGGAAAAACGATTCTGCCGCTGGGATCGCCGACCGGCCACTAGGCGGTTATTTCTCCAGCGACCAGAGCTCTATCGGGAACCAGGCCAGCTGCATGTAGGCCCGGTCATTTTTCTGCCCGAAGGCAAAGAGACCGCACAGGAAATAATAGGAAGTCAGCCGGTCATATTGAGGCCGGTTGAGAAGAGAAGGTGCCTGCCAGAAGTAGCAGTTGCCCATTTCGTCCTGCTTCACCCCGTCCAGCGAAGTTGAAATGGTGTACAGCGATTCCGGAAACATGACATTCGGACATCCGGGCATCGGCCGCCCTTCAGAGACCGGCATCAGGCTGGACTCATAGGCTATGAGCGGAATAATACCGGCCCGCATAAACCGCTCGTACGCAAGGCAGTCGCCATTGGAGTAATCATAGACTTCGGCATCGCCCGCCATGAAAAGACCGGTCATAAAAGGAAGAATGGTGGTTCCCCAGCAGTCCATTTTGATACACAGACTGCGGCCGCCTTTCTTTTTATCAGGAGCCCAGAACGAACGCTCTTTATACGGTCCGAACGGGATTTTCCATACGAACCCGCGACTGAGCTTGGCATTGTAGCCGCTGTAAGCGCCGCGTTCAAACGACAGCGTTACATCGCTGGTCTCGGCTTCCACCCGGATTTGATCCATCTGCTGAGGTGCTGAGACAGGCAGATAGGCCTCCCACTCGGACCGTGTTCCGGAGCCGTTGCCTTCCAGCTGATAAAAATTACAACAGCCGCTTCCCGTAAGAAGCAGTGCAAGCAAACAGACCGGCAAAAGAAATTTCTTCATGAAGTCTTCACTCATTCAAACCCCGTCCCGAATACGGCTCCCGCTTGTAGGCTATCAGCCGTGTGAAGTCAACTGCCGCGCCTTACCGATGATCAAAATCCCTCTCCGATTGTCTTTCCCTGTCCCGTCCAGTAAACTCCGCCTCATGAAAAGGCTTCTGTTCCTCGGGCTCCTGATGTTTTTTTCGTCCGCAAGCGGCATTGAAAAAGGTGCATCCCGCGATGCCGTGCTCGCCGAGCTGGGCGAGCCGTCCGGCTCCATGCGGAACGGAAGCAAAGAAATTCTCCTGTTCAAAACCGGCACCGTGACCCTGCAGAGCGGAATCGTGATTACGGCCGATCTTTCTCAGGACTATGCGCGGCAGGCCGAAGAGCGCGCCCTTAAAGCCAAGGAGGTTCGGGAGGTAAAGCAGGCCGAACTGGAAAATCAGAAGCGGCTCTATCCTGAAGATCATGTCGTTCAAATTGAATGCACCTACAGCAAAGCCGAGAACTGGGAAACGATTCCTGAATCCATCCGTCCGTTACAAGGCGTCCATGGATATGACATTTACATTCCGCAGGGTTATCACGAATCCGAGGATCGGTTCTATCCCTGTCTTTTCCTCGAATCCCCCGCATTCTGGGACGGCGTAAAAGCCCGCGCCCGCAAAGAAAAATGGATGATCATCATTCTGCGTGAGCCGACACAGCCGCCGGTCGGAAAAACGCTGAACGGAAACTTTCTCGCCG
>CAZEWU010000334.1:0-1829 GCA_964516155.1 uncultured Caldisericota bacterium | reverse complement strand
CGACCCGGAGGCATCCACATTTCCGAACAGCCCTGCGACATCATTGCCCCCGACCTGCAGATGAACATGGTCGACGCCCGGCAGCCGGGTCAGGGTAAGGACCAGCGTGTCCAGCATCTGCTGCTCACGGTCCGGCCCCATGCTTTCATTCCACACCTTCTCATCGAAATCGACCGTCACCGTCCCCCCATCGACAGTAACGCCGCGGAGTGTGGAAAGATCGGGAAGCGATGAGACAAGACTCGGATGCACGGGACCATTCATCAATGAACGCACAGCCTGCAAGGCAAGCTGGGAGCGGGTGAGGTCGGCCGGCACCGTCCGTTCCTCCACCGCATACCTTCCGTCCGTCGTCACAAAATACAGGTCAACAGACGTTCCCTCGTCCAGCATGCTGGTGCGAACCGTGAATTCACGCTCTGTCTTGACGAAGGAAAGAAAAGTCCCCACAGTACGCCCGTCCACGGATAGCTCGACTGAACGGACTCCGGGCAGGCTCAGCAGGGAATTGACAAGTTGCCAGTACAACCGTTCCTCTTCGACATATCCCATCGGCCGCAGATCATGACCGGTACTGAGTACCACGTGGAAGATGCCGTCTGGAAGAAGAGTCGCCTGGCGAACCGACAGTCCCGCAGGAACAGCCGTTGTCAACCCCTGATCGGCAGGAGGAGTCTTCAGCCGCTCCATGAGAGTCCCGGCCTGTTCCACGGATCGCACGGGAAGCTTTGCCGAGCTCGTGACCGCAACAAATTCATGGGTGGTCGCATCGATGTACCAGAGCACTGCAGGCGTCGTCCGGCCGCCAACTGTGCGAAAACTGGCACTTATGAGAATCCCTACAATCAGTGCAAGAACGAGGATCAGCGCCCCTCCGCCGGAAGAGGTCCGCCTGCGTCTGGCACCGATATGTCTTCTACGGATTGCCATCTCTTGTATGTACAGATCGTTGATTGCCCGTCGTGTCCATTTCGTTTATACTATATCACATAAAACGGACGCTTTGTGTCCGACCGTACCCGGGGCTTCCAGCAGGGAAGATACGGGCATAACGGGCAGGTACCGTTTGCGGAACGCTCATGCGCAGACTGTGAAAGCAGTCGGCGTAGTTATTTCAGGAGAAAGCAAAGGAAGCAACATGGAAGAACAACGGTCGGATTCTTGGCAGCAGCTTCTTGATATCTTCAGCAAGCAACTCGCTCGCCCTACATACGAAATGTGGTTCAAAAACGCCACAACGCTCCACGAGGACGACACATCCCTTACTATCGGTGTTCCCAGCGAGTTTGCCAGGGATTGGATCGTAAGCCGGTATTACGACGTTATCAAGGAGACGATCGACGCTATCAAAGGCCGTCCCACCACAATTGCCGTCGAGGTGGTTCAGCCACCGCAGGAAGAGCCGCAGCCGGCTGAACCGGGAACTCTTTCCCGCAACAGCACTCTTGTGCTCAACAAGCGTTACACTTTTGACAATTTTGTGGTCGGTGCCGGAAACCGTCTAGCCTTTGCAGCCTGTAATGCTGTCGCGGGAAATCCCGGCAACGTCTACAATCCCCTGTACATCTACGGCGGGGTAGGACTGGGCAAGACGCACCTGCTGCAGGGGATCGCACATTATGTCCTGACTCAGGATCCTGACAAGCACATCGTCTATACAACGGGCGAGAAGTTTACCAATGAGGTGATCAGTTCCATTCAGAATTCCCGCAACAACAATGCGGTGATCGAAAGTTTTCACAAGGAAACGCGGGGAGCGGATATCCTGCTCATCGACGATATCCAGTTCCTGGCCGGAAAAGAGCGCACACAGGAGGAGTTCTTCCATA
>CAZEWU010000333.1:0-1841 GCA_964516155.1 uncultured Caldisericota bacterium | reverse complement strand
GCGGTCCGTCGTCCGTCCTCCGTTTTCAGCATGTCAGCGTTTCAGTGTTTGGTTTCAGCCCCTCAACCGAACCACCGCTTCACCGCCTCACCGACAAACCGCCTGACCGGCCCTTCTTTCAGCTTTTCGGTTCGTTCCTTTAGACATCCAACTTGGCGGCTATGCCGGTTAAGCCCTCGATAGCAAAGTGATTTTCCCGTTTCACCACAGATCAATAGATGAAATACGCACATTATGAGAAAAACTGAGAACCGCACATTGATTCACCGCATGGCGCTTGTGGAAGATGGTGCCATTCTTGGTGTCAATGCGGAAATCGGACCCTTTGCGGTCATTCGTTCCGGTGCCAAGATCGGTGACGGCTGCATAATTCACCCACATGTGGTAATCGAATCCGGCGTCTCCCTGGGCAGGAACGTGGAGGTTTTCCCTGGCGCCTTTCTTGGCAAGCGATTGCAGAGTTGTTCTCTGACCAGTAGAGCCCCGGACTCCGCAGGCCGGACTGTCATCGGAGAGGGATGTAGTATCGGTAGTGGAGTAGTAATCTTCTCGAATGTTGTTATCCGAGCAAAAACGCTGATCGGCGAGCACGCCTTTATTCGGGAGAATTGCCGGATTGGAAGGAACTGCATTATCGGACGCGGAACCTCCTTAAGTTATAATGTAACGGTTGGGAACAGATCCCGGTTGATGACCATGGCCAATATCGCAGGTAACAGCAGTATCGGTAACGATGCATTTGTTTCGAGTTACGTGGTGACCACAAACGATAACAGATTTGGTGAAAGCGGTTATGAGGAAAAGCACGTACAAGGACCCAAGATTGCTGACAAGGCTCATATCGGAGCTGGTGCAAATGTCCTTCCAGGGCGCCGTGTTGGGAAGGGCGCGACCGTAGCGGCTGGCGCTGTGGTTACGCATGATGTCCCTCCCGGCAAGTTGGTCATGGGAGTGCCGGCGCGAATCAGGGAGAAACGTACGAGCTAGCCAGGAAGCCACACATTGGTTAACTTAGGCTCCTTTGTGAGATCTCAAATCTGCAAGGCTGTTCCCCCACATTCTTATTCTTGCGTAAATGACCTGCCATCCCTGCCAGGCGGCATTGAGTTCACTCTGATGTTCTAAACTCCATGGATGACTATGCCTATAGCGGACTGTAGATTGACCACTCTTCCAAGGTGCACAGACCCTCGTGGCAACCTCACATTCATTGAGGCTGGACGCCACGTGCCCTTCGAAATCAAACGGGTCTTCTATCTCTATGACGTGCCAGGTGGAGCGGATCGTGGCGGCCATGCCCTCAAGCAGTGCCATCAATTTCTCATTGCCATGTCCGGCAGCTTTGACGTGATTCTGGACGACGGAGAAGAGAAGCGGCGGATTCATTTGAACCGTTCCTATTACGGTTTGCATATCCCCCCATTGATCTGGCGCGAGATGGACAATTTCTCCTCCGGCTCGGTATGCCTCGCACTGGCGTCCGGCTTCTACGATGCTGGCGACTACTACCGGGACTACCAGGAGTACCTGAAAGCCCTTCGCGCAAACCCCGAATAACAGTGAAGATTCCTTTCAATGACTTTGTCTCGCCCTACCAGGAGCTGAAGTCGGAGTTGGATGAGGCTTACTTCCGCTTCATGCAGTCCGCCTGGTATGTCCTCGGCAAGGAAGTGGAGGCGTTTGAGCAGGAGTATGCCGCCTACTGCGGGACGAAATACTGTGTCGGTGTGGGCAACTGCCTGGATGCCTTGCACCTTGTTCTACGAGCGTGGAATATCGGAGCAGGAGATGAGGTTATTGTTCCCTCGAACACCTACATCGCCACGTGGCTGGCTGTCTCT
>CAZEWU010000332.1:0-1846 GCA_964516155.1 uncultured Caldisericota bacterium | reverse complement strand
CCTCTTTCCCAATAATATAGTATATCCAGTTTGCCCGGGGTTCCATCCGCCGCCCTTGTCTGTCCCACCGGGAAAGCTACACTGTTGCTTCAGGAGGCATGACATTTATGGCAACTGAAATGATCCACATTCACATACAGGAAACAGGCGAAGACATTGTCCGTCCACGCGGCGTGTGTCTGAAATCGCTTGCCGGAGATTACGCCACCTGCCACGGATCCCGTATCATGGCAGCCCGTGTCAACAACGACATCCGCGAGCTGTTCAAACCGCTGAACCACGATGCTGTAGTCACATTCATCGATATGTCCTCTGAAGACGGTATACGCATTTGCCAGCGAGGTCTGACCTTTATCCTGTATGCGGCGGCACGCGACCTGTTTCCACATCGCAGGCTCCGCGTCCAGCATTCGCTGGGACGCGGCATCTTCTGCGACTTCAAGCAGGATCCGCTTTACTTTTTCTACATCGCTCCGCGCGACTGATGACGAAGTCGTGCAGATTAAACAGCGCATGCGCACTCTTATCGACCAGGATATCCCCTACCGGAAACAGGAGCTTTACAAGTGGGATGCTCTTCAGCTCCTCGATGGCCTGGGAATGCACGATAAGGCGGAGCTGTTGCGATTCCGCAGCAAATCGACCGTCAACGTCTATTACCTGGGCGACCATCCCAATTACTTCTACGGCTTCATGCCCTACAGCACGGGGGACACACCGCTCTTTGACCTGATCCCCTACCGCATGGGCATGGTGCTGGTATTCCCAGACATCACGAGTCCCGACGCGCTCCCCGAATATCAGCCTCAGACCAAGCTGGCGGATATCTTTGACGAAGCCGAGGAATGGGGGCACATCATCGGTGTCGAGACGGTCGGAGACCTCAACGATGTCGTTGCGCAGGGAAACGCGCGCGAGCTCATCATGGTCAGCGAGATGCTCCACGAGAAGAAGATCGCGCAGCTTGCCGACCGTGTAACCGCGTCGGGAGCCCGCCTTGTCCTGATCGCAGGGCCCTCTTCTTCCGGCAAGACAACCTTCAGCAAAAGACTGGCACTGCAGCTCCGGGTCAACGGGTTCGACCCGCACCCGATCTCCCTGGACAACTACTTCGTCGACCGCGACAAAACGCCAGCCGACCCTGATGGAAAGCCGGATTTCGAGTGCCTCGGAGCCATCGATACGGCTCGTTTCAACGACAACCTCAACCATATCCTTGCCGGGAAAACTGTCACATTGCCCAAATTCAACTTCAAGAGTGGTCAGTCGTCCGACGCCGGTGAGGTGGTGCAGCCGAACGACCGTACCATCCTTATCGTCGAGGGCATCCACGGCCTTAATCCCGCACTGACGGAACAAATCCCTGACCGGGCCAAGTTCCGCATCTATGTCTCGGCACTGACCTTCCTCAACCTGGACGCCGACAACCGTATCCCGACCACAGACGTCCGTATCCTGCGCCGCATGGTACGCGACCACAACTTCCGGGGGTATTCCGCGCTGGACACGCTGCGTATCTGGCACTCCGTCCGCATGGGCGAAGAGCAGCACGTCTTCCCCTTCCAGGAAAACGCCGATGCCATGTTCAACTCCTCCCTGGTCTACGAGCTGGCGTTTCTCAAGAACTACGCGATGCAGCTGCTGCTCCAGATCGACAACAGCGTGCCGGAGTATTCCGAATCGCGCCGGCTGGTCCGGTTCCTGGACTACTTCCTGCCGGTCATGGACATCGACGTCATCCCCAGCACCTCCATCGTGCGCGAGTTCGTCGGCAACAGTTTCTTCGACTACTAGTTCTCTCACAGGTGATACGCCTCGTCGTTCCGTTCCGGAACTTCCGCGCCAT
>CAZEWU010000331.1:0-1867 GCA_964516155.1 uncultured Caldisericota bacterium | reverse complement strand
CCTCTGTTGCATTCCTGCAGGCCGATGAGGGAAACGTCTGGCAGTGTGTCGACTCCGTCGAACTCGGCGGCCCGGAAGTCCACTCTCCGACCTGTTAGGCGATGTTCAGGCGCCGGCCGTGCATGCAGCGATATCAGCAGTATCCAGGGGGGAACCATGAGCACGTTCTATTGTGAGCAATGCCACAAGAAGTTCGAAGCGGAAGGTGAGAAGACTGAATGGATCGACCGTACCTACGGTCCGTGCTCCCGCTGGACGGCATCCTGTCCGGCATGCGGCGCCGACTCCGGCCTGGCCAGAACCGCCCACGTCCATGGAGACGGTGAAGGAAACGGCGGCTCCTCCTGCGGGTGCGGAGGCGGTTCCTGCGGATGCGGCGGAGGAGGATGCTCGTCCTGTGGCGGATGCTGACGCTGCCTGTGGATGTGACGCTGTGGAAACCGGGGAGAATCCGGAAAAGAGTGCGCCTCCACCATGCAAAAACTGTGTCTGCGCTTGTGGATAACCTGTCAGCAGGTTCGTGCCAAGCGTCAGCAGATGCCCACAGACGACGTATTGACAAGCATTTCGGGATTCAGTGCAACCGGTTGCAAGATGTGGATAAGTCTGAGATCAAGATTGTGACAGCTGTCATCACAAATCTGCCGGCATGATGACGACGCTATTTGTCGTACGGTTCTCCCTTCAGGATCGAGAACGCGCGGTAGAGCTGTTCCAGAAGAACGACGCGCGCCAGTTCGTGCGGCAGCGTCAGCCTGCCGAACGACAGGATGCTCGTCCCTGGTGACAGGGGCCGGACACCGGCGTTCTGTTCGATATACGGCTGGAGGGCCGGGTTGAATCCCTCGGCGCCTCCGATGAAGAAGGAAAGCTTGCGCGTTCCCATGTTCATGAGGTCTTGCAGACGTCCGGCAAATTCGTGCGACCCGAGCTCCTGGCCCCGCGGATCCAGCAGGATCCGGGTGCCCTCCTCGAACCGGGCGTAATTGGCCAGCTGTCTGGAAGCGACATCGACGACGCTGAGCTCGCAGTAGTGTTCGAGGCGGCGGCAGTACTCGTCCTGGGCCATCTTGTTGTATGTCTTCTTGAGGCCGCCACCCTGGGCGTAGACGACGATCTTCATGATGTCAGTATACCGGTACCGGCGCGCTGCACAAGAAACGGAGCGGGGGCAGCCCCTACCGCTGACGCTTCAGGCCGAAGTTGCGGACGAAGAACTCCATGTCGCTCTCGGGGATGTGATGGATGCCGCCAAGCACCGTCGCGTAGACGATCGACATGCACGTCTGTTCCAGCAGCTCCATCCTGTTGTAGGCCTCTTCGAGCGTAGCTCCCGTCGTGATCGCCCCGTGATTTGCCATGAATGCCGCATTGCGGTCGGCAAGTCCATGGGCCACCTCGCGTGCGAGGTCGATCGTCGAGGGCGTCACATACGGCAGGCAAGGCACCTGTCCCAGGACGATGGTAGCTTCAGGAAGGATATCGTCCGGGATCTCGCGGTGCGCCAGGGCGAATCCGACGGCAAACGGAGGATGCGCATGGATAATGGCGTGCACGTCCGCCCGAAGTTTGTAGATCTCGTAATGCATCTTGCCTTCCGATGAGGGCTTGCCGCCGCCGCGCAGCACCATGCCGTCCAGATCAACGACAACGACGTCTCCTTCTGTCATGAACCCCTTGTTGATGCCGGCGGGAGTGATCATGACCTCATCCCCCTGCCGGATGCTCACATTGCCGCCCAGCGCGGCATTCATGTTCCGTTCATAGAGTCGTTTTGCTATTGCGACCAGCTTTTCTGCAGAATCCATCACAGCACCTCCCGGGATCCCCGGCTCGCAACGTTCACGGCACTTCTGGAGCTGGGTCA
>CAZEWU010000330.1:0-1869 GCA_964516155.1 uncultured Caldisericota bacterium | reverse complement strand
CGGGTGCTGATCGCCGGGGCAGGGAACGCCGGCGAGAAAATGCTCCGGGAATACGAGGGGCACCGCGAGCTTGGGCGGGTCATAGGGCTGTTGGATGACGACCCGGCTAAGGTCGGCTGTCTTCTCCGCGGGAGACATGTTCTCGGAAAGATCGAAGAAGCTCCGGACATTATCCGCCGCTACAACGTCGATGAGTTGATCGTTGCCATCCCCTCCCATCAGGCATCCGTTACTCGCCGGCTCATGCCTCTCACCGGCGACCTTCCGGTCGTTGTCAAGACGCTTCCAGCGATGTGGCAGATAGCGGATGGGTCGGTCCTCGTGGAACAGATCCACAACGTTCAGCTCACAGACCTGCTCCAGCGCACCATGGTGCGGACGGATCTCTCGCCGGTCGCGGCCGCGATCAGGGGTAAGGTCGTCCTGGTGACCGGGGCGGGCGGCTCGATCGGCTCGGAGATTGTGCGGCAGGTTGCCCAGTTTGAGCCTCGAACGCTGGTGATGCTCGGGCGAGGGGAGAACCGTATCTTCCGGATCGACCGTGAACTGAGCGAGAAGGAGGGATTTCACAGAGGAATCCCCGTTATCGGTGACATGCGGGATCAGGACCGCATGCGGTGGCTCTTTGACACATGGCGCCCCGACATCGTTTTTCATGCGGCGGCTCACAAACACGTCCCCCTGATGGAGCAGAACCCTGAGGAGGCGATCCTCAATAACGTGGGTGGTACCCGTATTCTGCTGCAGGAGGCCATGGAGCATGGCGTGGGGCAATTCATCAACATCTCGACGGACAAGGCGGTCGATGCCGTGAACTTCATGGGGGCCAGCAAGCGCGTGGTCGAACTGCTGGTCCAGGAATACGACCGCCGTTCCGGTACCATGCGGTGTACGAGCGTGCGCTTTGGAAACGTTCTCGGCAGCAACGGCAGCGTCATCGAAGCATTCCAGCAGCAGTTGAGGGAAACGCGCACCCTGCGTGTGACGGACCCCAACATGGAGCGCTACTTCATGCTCATTCCGGAGGCGGTGCAGCTCGTGCTGCAGGCTGGTTCCCTGGCCAAAGGGAATGACATCTTTGTTCTCAGCATGGGAGAGCCGATTAACATTGCAGAATTGGCGAGGACGTATATCAAACTCTCGGGACTCGAGGTCGGCACAGACGCGTCGATTATCATTACAGGAAACCGCGGAAACGAGAAACTGACGGAAGAGCTCTGCTCCACGTGCGAACAGATAGAGCCGACACGCAACAAGGGCATCATGCGTATCGTCTGTCCAACCTGTGCGGAACCGGAGAGACTGTTTGAGCGCCTGGATGCGCTGTGCGCCGCGGCCGGCGCACATGACGTCGCAGAGATGCGCTGTCTGCTTCATGCAATCGATCCGACGATCAATATCTCGCCCTCTGTGAACACGAACATCGCAGGTCTGGAAGAACAACATATGATGGCAAGGAGGATAGAACATGAATAGCACGTTGATCGAAGAGAGGCCCGTGTGTCAGGGTCTGGTGAGCAGCACAGGACGTGCAGCGTATGTGCGCGGTGCGGGCGAATGTACCTGGAAATTCGGCCTGCCCGATGATATGCATGCGTTCGGTATTCTGCCGGGAGAGAATCCGGTTGCATCCCCCGATGGGATTCACTGGGCGTGCGTTGCCGCCGGTCCCGATGGCAGGCATGTTGCGATCGCTTCCATGCAATCACCTGTCGTGCATGTGTTCAGAAAACCCTTCGCTGGGATCTATGGAATGTCCTGGTCCCGTGATGGAAAGATGCTGTGCATCACTGCCAGGGATCCTGCGGTCGGGGTCATCGCGATCGATAAGGCGGCAGAGTTGCTGCCGCCTTCTGTCTGTTCTCTTTT
>CAZEWU010000329.1:0-1887 GCA_964516155.1 uncultured Caldisericota bacterium | reverse complement strand
CTGATCTGATCAATAGCCAGATCAGGAGAATGTCCTGAATGTTCAGCCGCCGACAAGGTTGTTTTGTCATTGTCTCAGAGGGCGGCGTCGGGCAGTGAAGTGTACGTCGATAATGGCGCAGCATGAACATGATGTATGATGAAGGCGGGCCGGAGAGTCTTCGTCACCAGCAGTATCTGGCCTGAAAGGGGTCCATACCGTGGAATACACAAGAAGTGGAAATCTGATCGCCCTGCGAGTCGACCGTGGCGAGGAGATCGTCTCCTGCGTGAAGGCAGTCTGTGAAAAGGAAGAGGTGCACTTCGGAAGCATCTCCGGCATTGGCGCCGTGGACCATGCTGTCGTCGGTCTGTACCACGTTGCAGACAGGAGATACGAATCCAGCGCCCTCGATGGTGAGATGGAAATGACGTCACTTCTGGGCAATGCTACAGAGAAGGGCGGTCAGGTCTATCTGCATTTCCATGCTGCTTTCGCAAAAGCGGATGGGCAGGTTGTCGGAGGTCATCTCAACGAGGCCAGGGTGAGCGGGACCGCGGAGATATTCATCCATAGCGCACCGGGATCGATCGGCAGGAAAACCGATCCAGCCACGGGCCTGAACGTGTTTGATCTCTAGCGCTGCAGGTATCTGCGGCAGCAGCGGGTCGATCAACGATGAGGCAGGCCGCTGCGCTGCAATGAAGCGCTTGTCATGAAAGCGCTCTGCATCGCACGAGTTGTGATATCTTAATAGCGAAGAAGGCGTGGAACGGGGAAATCCTTCACGCCCCACCGATCAGGAAAACGAGGTGAAATGAGCAGCAGTCACAGCAATCCGGCGACGAGATGGAGCATGAACCATCGCGTCCTTATTCTGGTGGTCGCTCTTCTCGTGATCGTCGATATCGTGGTGCGTACGGCCCTTCCGCGCTATGTTCAAAGCGATGCGCATCGTTTGCCATCGGACGATCTGCAGACACTGCGTCTGTGGAAAGAGAAGATCAGCAGCGCCAAAGGTTTCAGTGTCGTCTTTCTCGGAGACTCGTTCCTCTTTGGAGGCGGTGTTCGTGATGAAGACAAGACTATTCCCTGGTATGTCGCCCATCAGCTTGAAGCCAGGTTTCCAGACAGGCAGATCAGCGTCTGCAACCTGAGTCTGGCCGGATGCACGCCTGCCGATACCCTGATGATCCTCCGGTATGTCATGGATGCCGGGCCTGACCTTGTCATCTACGATGTCAATATGCGATGGTTCAACAGCGATCAGCAGAAGGTCGCCCATACGAGTCTCTATCGTCTGACGCCGGGGTTCGTCCCACCCGGCATGCCAAGTGCTGATCATCCTGCAGCGGAACGATCCAGCGGCGAAAGCCTGTTGTCGTCTTTTGTGGCAAGCTGGTGGTCGCTTTATCGGAACAGGATCCCTCTGGATTACCTTCTGCTTGGACAGACACCGCAGGAAAAGGTCAGCCTGGCTCTTCAGAGACGTTCTCTGAAATACCTGTTGCCTCAAGCACAGAAGGATACGCCGGATCGTGTTGAGCTTTATCAGCCCTGGTATACGAAACAGTACTCGGAGGATGAGATGAAGGTGCATGTCGGCGGGCGTCTTGATAATGTCACGCTTGATGAGCACAACGCGCAATGGCAGAGTTATCGGGCAATGATCTCCCTGTTACACAAAAACAGTGTTCCTGCAGCTTTCATGCTGATACCGCGAAACTGGACGCTGCTCGAGCGGAGCGATCTCGTTTCCTTGCCCGGATTTGAGAAGAAACAGAAGGTGCTGGCCGACGCCGCGCGCCAGGAGGGCATGACGATCCTGGATTATACCAGGAGTCTCCCGGATCAGGTCTTTGTTGACTGGTCTCATCCGAATGCAGCAGGCAATGAGCAGCTGGCGCG
>CAZEWU010000328.1:0-1893 GCA_964516155.1 uncultured Caldisericota bacterium | reverse complement strand
AACAGGGCATGGACGCCCTCATGGAGGGCAGGACGGTGTTTGTCATCGCCCACCGTCTCTCCACCGTCCGCAACGCCAAGGCCATCATCGTCCTGGAACACGGCAAGATCATCGAGCGCGGCAATCACGACAGCCTGCTGGCTGAAAAAGGCCGGTACTACCAGCTGTACACCGGCCAGTCGGCACTGGAGTAATCCGCCCCTCCCGGAACAAGACCACCTGCCGCGCAGCTGAACCAGGCTGCGCGGTTTTTTTTACAGCAGCAGACACTCGCAGCCGCACGACAGTCGAGTATCATGAAACAGAGGCAGGACGATCGGAGGTACGGACAATGGACAACAGCGAAAAGATACAGCGGTATTACGAAGGCTATGACGAATGGACACGGCTGGAGCGACACCAGACGGAATTCGCCATAACAAAACGATACCTGGACCGGTACGTCCCGGCCGGCGCACGGGTCCTGGACGCCGGCGGCGGTCCGGGACGGTACGCCCTCTATCTTGCTTCCCGCGGGCACCGCGTGGTTCTGCTGGATCTGGTGGAGAAACATATCGCTCTGGCGCGGGAAAAAGCCGTTGAAGCAGGAGTGCAGCTGGAGCGGACGCTCTGCGGCGATGCGCTGAAGTTGTCCAGTTATGCCCTGGGAACGTTTGACACCATTCTCCTCATGGGTCCCCTCTACCACCTGACGAAAGCGGAAGACCGGACGACAGCGCTGCAGCAGAGCCTGAGTCTCCTGCGTCCCGGAGGAGTGCTGATCGCCTCCTTCATCTCCGTCTACGCCCCCCTGCTGGATCTGCTCAAGAATTATCCCGAGCAGCTGACCGATGCCGGGGAGGTCCTGCGCTACTTTCACAATGGAGAGAACAACGCGCAGGAAGGCTTTACCTCCGCGTACTTTACGACGCCGGAAGAAGCGCAGGCCCTGATGGCCCGAGCGGGACTGACACCGCTGGCCTTTGCCGGAGTCGAGGGACTGCCGTGCATCCGTGAACAGCAGATGCAGGAGCTTCCCGGCCCGATCTTCCAGCAGTATCTGGACATCGTTGAACAGCTTGCCGGGGACCCGCATACCTTTGGAAGCTGCGAGCACTACCTGGCGGTGGGACGCAGGGAGGGGTAGTGCTGCAGAAGAACGGATCCGGCCGGCCGGATGGACCTGCAGTGTTCCGGGTCCTACCCGCGGGGGACGGTTGCTGCCTCGTCCTCCTGGGAACAGACATCAGCGACCAGTGCAGCGACCGCGTCCATCTGTTGCGGTACGCACTGGACGCTCTGCGTCCGCCGTGGGTCCGCGATCTGGTGCCCGGCTATTGTACGCTGGGCGTTGTTTTCGATCCCCTGCAGGCGTCGTTTTCCGACGCCTGCACCCTTGTCCGGAGAGGAATGGCCCGGGCAACGGCGGCCCAAGCTTCCGGCAGAACAGTCGTCCTCCCCATCTGCTATGGCGGTGCATTCGGGCCGGACCTGGACGCCGTCTGCAGGACGGCCGGGCTCAGTGAACGGGAGGTCCTTGCGCGGCATACCGCCCCCACCTACCGCTGCGCCATGCTGGGATTTCTGCCCGGGTTCCCCTATCTCGCGGGTCTTGATCCACAGCTGGCGACCCCGCGCCTGGCGACGCCGCGGACCGTGATCCCCGCCGGAGCGGTCGGCATCGCGGGCGGACAGACGGGCGTCTACCCCATGAGCAGCCCCGGCGGCTGGAACCTGATCGGAAGGACGCCCCTGCAGCTCTTTGACGTTCACCGGCAGCCGCCCGCTCTGATAGCTCCCGGCGATCACGTCCGGTTTGCCGCCATTACGCCTGATGAGTTCCAGCGGACCCGGGAGAGATTATCAACAAGTTATCAACAGCCGTTCAGCGCCCGTCCCTGTGCCTGTACGAAC
>CAZEWU010000327.1:0-1893 GCA_964516155.1 uncultured Caldisericota bacterium | reverse complement strand
AGGAGAATCATATCCAGTTGCTGGATGCATTCCTCGGGGCGACGACTGTCGATCTCCGCGACCGTTTTGCGACCAGGCTTGCAGAATTGCGTACCGCCCGCCGCGAACTTGAACAGATCGAAACAAGACGGCAGGAATGGAGCAGCGAGACGACGTATCTTGAGTTCGCCTCGACGGAGCTGGGGGAAGCGCAGCTCAAGCCGAACGAAGAGGAAGGTCTGAAAGCCGAACAGCGTCTGCTGGAGAATGTTCGCGAATTGCAGGAGCAGCTGGGACAGGCGGCGGCGGTCCTGACGGGAGAGGGAGCGGAGGAAGACGCCGGTCTCATACGTCAGGTCGGCAAGCTGCAGCATACTGTGGATACGCTGTGTGCGATCGATCCACGGCTGCAGGATGTGACATCGCTCCTGGACAGTGCTCAGGCGGGACTCAAAGAGGCATCGTCCTCCTTGACCGATTATCTGAGCAACCTTGAGCTGGATGACACCCGGCTGGCTCAGGTTACCGGACGGCTGGATGCCATAACGCGTCTGGAGGAGAAATATCATCGCACGCTGGACGGCCTCCTCGCCTATCAGCAGGAAGTCAGCGGCAAGCTTCGCGAACGGCAGGAGCGTGCCGGGGACGAAGCGGGGCTGAAAGATCGCATTACCCATCTCGAGAAGGAACTCTCGGAGCTGGGAGCCGACCTTACGGCGCAACGCAAGAAGGGTGCCCCTATCCTGGCGCATAAGGTAGAGGAACAGCTTGCTGATCTTGCCATGGCCAACGCGCGCTTTGTCTGTTCCATCGAGGAGAGCGTGGACGAACACGGCATTCTCGTCGGGGATGAACGGTTCAGGGCGACCGACACAGGACTCGATATCGTTGAGTTTCTCATCGCGCCCAACCCCGGTGAAGGTCTGCGCCCCCTGCGGGAAATCGCATCCGGTGGGGAGCTGTCGCGGATCATGCTTGCGCTGAAGACTGTTTTTGCCGAGAGCGATCAGATCCCGACTATGGTGTTTGATGAGGTTGATGCAGGCATTGGCGGCGAGACCGGGATCGCCGTGGCGGAAAAACTTGCATGTCTGGGAAGTCACCGCCAGGTCATTGTCATAACGCATCTTCCGACGATCGCAGCGCACGCCGGTACGCACCTTGTGATCTCAAAGATCCAGGGCCGTGATAATACCGACGTCACCGTGCAGCGGATCAGAGGCGAGGAACGGGTACGGGAGCTGGCGCGGATGATATCAGGCGATCAGCTGTCTCCGGTCGCTCTGGCTAATGCACGCGAATTGCTTCGCTCATAACCAATCTTTCAGGAGGCTGTTGCATGGTACTTACCATCAATCCTGGCTCTACGTCCACAAAAGTCGCTTTGTATGAGGGGAGTGAGTGTATTGCTCAGGAGTCGCTGAATCATAGCGTCGAAGAACTTTCGCAGTTTCCGCATGTCGTTGATCAGCTGAACATGCGGACGCAGGCTGTCACGGATTTCCTGAAACGTCATCATACGGCGGTGTCTTCGCTGGAGGCGATCATGGCCCGGGGTGGGCTGCTGCATCCTGTTGCCGCCGGTATCTATCCTGTCAATGAGCGCCTCCTGCAGGACTCGCGCGAGATGCGTGTGTCCGAACATGCCTCCTATCTGGGGGCTCTTATCGCACATGATGTGGCATCTGGGACGGAGATTCCCTGCTATATCGCCGACCCGGTATCGGTGGATGAATTCGACGATATTGCGCGCATCTCGGGCCTGAAGGAAGTACCGCGCAAATCCTTCGTTCACGCGCTGAATATTCGCAAGGTAGCGTTCAAGACGGCAGAACGGCATGGCAGGAAACTCGCCGACATGAACATGATCGTAGCGCACCTGGGCGGTGGTATCTCCATCGCTGTGCTCCGGCA
>CAZEWU010000326.1:0-1896 GCA_964516155.1 uncultured Caldisericota bacterium | reverse complement strand
TCTTCGGCCTGTGCAAGAGCGGCCTCGTCGGATTTTTTGATGCTGGTCGCTTTATCGCCGGCGTTCCCGTACTCGGTCTTGATCAGGATATGGCTGGCCTTCACTTTTTTGAACTTGTTCTTGATGTCGGCGTCAGTGATGGTCAGGTCCCCCTGCACTTTGCGCATCAGTTTTTGTACGGCGAGCTCATCGCGGACCATTTGTTTGAACTGGGCGAGCGTGAACCCGTTCTGTTTGAGGAGTTTCTTGAACTCTCCGGTGCTCTTGACCTTATATGCGTTGCGGACCCCGTCGACTTCCCGATTGATCTCGCCCCAGGAAACATGGATGCGTTCGCGCTTGGTCTCGCGGAGCATGAGCGAATAGTCTATCGTTTGCTGTAGCGCCGAGTACATGACCTGGGCGCGGAGGCGCGGATCGAGCTGTGATTTCTGCTGCGGAGGGACGAGCATGTTCAGCTGCTGATTGACGATCTGGACGAATTTCCGCTCATTGACGGCCTGCCCGTCCACGAACGCGATATCCTGTGTGCGCAGCTCACGCTTGAGCATGCGGCCGGTATCCCGCTTGCTGCTGTTCTTCCCCATCACGAAGGGTATTTCGATCGACAAAATGAAGAAAATAAAGGTCCCGATGAGGATCTTCCCCGCGTGTTTTCTCATGAATGTAAGCATTTTTGGTGCTCCTTTTCCTTAATTGATGTGACAAGAGGCAAGTGACAGGTGGCAAGTGTAACATAAAAACAAAAGGGCCTCTAACAGGTCTTTGGCCCGCCACCTGCCACTTGTTACTTGACACTGAATAGTTAGGTTTGCGTCAGCTTCAGCGACTGATCGATGGAAAGCATCGCTCCCAGCATGCCGACGAGCACGCCGCACAGCGCGATGAACAGATAGACCAGATTGATGGAGAGCGGTTCCAGCGATACCGGCAGGAACGGCAGCAGCTGCTGGAGCTTATGGATGAACAGGGTATAGCAGAGCTTCAGGCTCACCACCGCGCCGACCGACGCGAACATGCCGAGTATCATGCCTTCCAGGATGAACGGCCAGCGGATGAAGGAGTTCGTGGCGCCTACCAGCCGCATGATGGAGATCTCACTGCGTCTGGCCAGCACGGTCAGACGTATCGTGTTCACGACGATCATGAGCGTGGCCAGCGTTAACAGGGCCACGATCAATATCCCCGTTACCCGGACCACGGTGTAGAACACATGGATGCGGTCGGCGATCTCGCCGCCGTAGCGGACATCCTCGACCCCGGATATCGCGCGCAGCATGTTCGCGATCTGCGGCACCTGCCCCAGGTACTTGGTCCGGACCTTGTAGGCGTCCGGCAGGGGATTGCTTTCGACGGTCTTATCGAGGTCCAGGGATACGAACCCGGATTTGAACGACTGCCAGGCCTCTTCTTTAGGCACGAATTCCGCGGAGATGACGCCCGGGACGGCGAGGATCGGGGCGCGCAGATTGAGGGCCCCGGCGCGCGAATAGTTAAGGTTCACGTAGGCCATGACATCCATCTTGTCGCCGACGGACTCGATGAGCATATTGAGATTGAACAGGATGAGCATGAAGATGCCGAGCACCACGAGCGAAACGTACATGATGCCGAGCGCCGTCAGGCTCATGAGACCGCCGCGTTTGATCCCGCGCCAGGCTTCGTTCATGAAAAAATCGGTGTTCACGGCCATATCTTATATCCCCTCGTTATAGCGGTTGCGGCGAATTATAGGTCCCAAGCTTCTGGTCCGAGGTCATGCGCCCTGCGACCATCGTGACCACGCGCTTGCGCAGCGTGTTCACGATGTCCTTGTCGTGGGTCGCGACGATAACGGTCGTTTTGCGGGTGTTGATCTTGTTCAGCAGATGGATGATCTCCCATGAGGTCTCGGGG
>CAZEWU010000325.1:0-1901 GCA_964516155.1 uncultured Caldisericota bacterium | reverse complement strand
ATGTGTAAGGCACGCCGCCAGCGTTCATTCTGAGCCAGGATCGAACTCTTCGAAATATCTGTGTTTCTTCCCGAAGGAAGAAAGTTGTACTGTACTGATTCTCAAAAAGGAAAAGACAGGGATTGTCTTGTACTACCTCATTCCTGGTGTAACCCAGCAATGAGCAATGACATTCCTTGTCGGATAAAAAACACACCTTGTGTCTTTCATCTGTTCTCTTCACTGTCTAGTTTTCAAGGTACCAACCGCTCGATCTTCTGTCGTCGGACACCATCGGGGGTGAAGGACGACGAACTTCTAGCTTACTCGATTCGCACTTTCTGTCAAGAGCGGCCGTTCCCTCACTTGCGTTCAGGGGGCCCCTGCGAGACCTGCATAAATCGAACATGTGTTACTATAGGCCAAAAGAATATGATGTCAAGCGCAGCATCCGAAGCAGACAGATTTCCGCGTATCGGATGCCTGGGGGACGCTGCTGGAAACAGTAATAAAAAACAGCTCTGCAAAAGGCGGATCATCCTGCAGCAGAGTCTGTTCCGCCTTCTCTGTGCGGCACCGCGTCATGTCTCCACGGGCTCCCCTGCGGATGCTCCGCCCGCCACCGGTCCGACTCAGCCTTTGAGTAGAGGCATCCGCAGTAGTTCTGACGATACAGGCCGTATTCTCTGCTGAGCTGCACGGACTGCCTGAACCCGTCGCGCTTGCGGAACGGTTCCGCCAGGAAGGTGATGCCGTGCGCTGCTGCCTTCTCATTGCCCACGAGCGTCAGAAGATGAACGTCCTTGTGAGGGCTGATCAGCAGCGTCGTAGTAAAGAACGGCATGCCCAGCTCCACCGCCGTACGGGCCGCCTTTTCCAGCAACACAGCAAAGCAGACCGGGCACCGCTTTCCACCTTCCGGCTCGCTGCGAAACTCCTGCGTTGCAGCCAGCCAGACCTCGGGCTCGTAGGGTCCTTCAAGGAGCCGGAAATGATCGATGGCCGCCAGCTTGCGCGCCTGTTCAAGGCGCAGCTCATATTCCGCCCGGGGATGAATGTTGGGATCGTAAAAAAAGCCCGTCGGTTCGTATCCCTGTTCCCGCAGGCGCAGTACCGGAACAGTAGCATCCGGCGCACAGCAGATATGCATCAGGATATCCATGCAAGTATTATATTCTGAGAAGTTCTCTCTCACAAGAAGGTCATTTTTGCCGGTTTCCCGACATATCCTTCCAAAAAACGTGCTAGTATACTTGATGTTCGCTGAAAATGCCGGAGATCGCCGAGGTGGATACATGAAAAGGTACACCCTGACAAAGCGTCAGGGATGGTTTGTCACGGTGTTCGCAATCATTCTATACAGTGCCATCGGGGTACTGGGCAAGCTGACGTTCCACGCCGGTCTGACACCTCTTCAGTCGCTCAAGGAACGTTTTCTGCTTGGAAGCATCCTTTTTCTCCTGCCCGCACTTGCCGTCCGCGACAAAACGCGCGCGCCTCTGCGGAGGCGTGACCTTCTGGCCGCCATCCTGTTCACCGGCATCCCCTTCGCCCTGGCGACACTCTTCTATTTCCGCGCCCTCGCCCTCCTGCCGGTACCGACGACGATGTTCATCTTCTTCAATTATCCGGTGGTTGCCGCCGTTCTGGCGCATCTGCTCTTCAAGGAACCTCTCGGCAGACGATTCTTCGTCTCGGCGCTGCTCGCTGTCTGCGGACTCGCTATCCTTCTTACCGGTACGCGACGGGCGGCTCTCGTTCCGGCCGGCGTCGCAGCTGCAGGAATCGGCGCGCTGGTCTTCGCCTTCTACACCGTTGCGAGTCAGCGGCTGACGCGTTCTATCGATCCAGCCAGGATCAGCGTCTGCTGCTCTATCGTCCCCGCGATCCTCTTCTGCATTGCAACGCCGCACCAGCCGCTG
>CAZEWU010000324.1:0-1904 GCA_964516155.1 uncultured Caldisericota bacterium | reverse complement strand
GATCTGTTCAAAGATCAAGTATGTCCGATGGATCGACGCGGTTGGGTTTCTGACATATGCTCTGGGAATACTGTTGATGGCAGTTCTGGTACCGCATGTAGGCCGCAGCATTAATGGCTCCAGCAGATGGCTGGGCTCAACGTCTGTTGGACTGCAGCCTTCCCAGGCTGCAGTCGTTGTTATTCCCCTACTGGCAGCCAAGCTTTTCAGCGGCAAGTATCTGAATCAGTACGATCACAAATACTACCGGACATTTCTGCTTTTTACACTTGCTTTTACGGGGCTCGTGGTGATCGAGCCCGATTTTGGAACAGGATTCGTCATTATCGGTGCATCGTTGTTCATACTTCTTGGGGTGGGAGTTCCAGTCGGCTACTGGTTGGGCCATGCAGGCGTTCTTGCAGCTCTTGCACTGGTCATGGCTAATGCGAAGAAGTCGTGGAAAGTCCGGTTGACATCGTTTATCAACCCCCTTTCGCCCGGTAAGATTCATGATGCGGCGTACCAACTTGCAAATTCAATGTTTGCAGTTGCACGTGGGGGTGTTTTGGGGCGTGGGTTTATGCGCAGCATCCAGAAATTCATCCATTTTCCAGCGCAGGAAAGCGATTTTATTTTCGCAATTTTCTCTGAAGAGTTCGGGTTTGTCGGAGTTGCAATTGTTCTCCTTCTTTTTTTGTGGATCCTGTTTGACCTTTTCAGATTGGCGTCGAAATGTCAGGAGCCTTTTGGTCGCATATATGTGATGAGCCTTGGTATTTTCCTGATCATTCAGGCGCTGGTGAATGTCAGTGTTGTCGTTGGTCTTTTGCCGACAACGGGTGTTCCTCTGCCGTTCTTCAGCCAGGGGGGGAACCATATTGTGTTTGAAATGGCGGCATTGGGAATTGCATCAGCGATTGCCCGTGATTCAGAGGGAGTGTAGCAATGCGTTTTGTCATAGCCGGCGGGGGGACCGGAGGGCATATCTATCCAGCGGTGGCAGTGGCGGAACGATTGTCAATATGTGGTGACGTGATTATGCTTGCTCGCTCGGGAAGCATGGAAGAACGCATTTTCAAGACACATGGGCTGGAAGTCCGTACTATCCAGTCGGCGCCACTCCTTCCCAACCCGAAGGCATTGTGGCGTTTCTTGAAGACGGTAGAAGCTGGAACGGCGAATGCACGGCATATCATGAACTCCTGCAAACCGGATGCGTTTATCGGTACTGGTGGCTACGTTTCAGTCCCCGGAATTCTTGCGGCACGGCAATGTCATATCCCTATCTTTCTTCTCGAACAGAACTCCGTTATGGGACGGGCTAACCGCTTGTTTGCCCATTATGCGTGTAAGGTTTTTCTGGGCTTTCCTCTCTGCAACGGCTCAGAGAATGAACGTTTTGTCCTGACGGGTAATCCTGTTCGGAAGTCGGTTTATCAGTCTCTCCTTGAGGGCAGGGACCACCTTGCGGAACGGAAGGGGCTGTTGTTTCTGGGGGGGAGCGGCGGAGCAAGCTTCATCAACGGGCTTTTTCTCCAGACCGTTCAGCGGTTTGAAGAGCGGGCCAGGGATATCGATATTTATGCCGTTACAGGAGAGGATGGATATGATGCGGCGCAGCATGCAGTCGAGCGTCTCCTGCTGCAGCACGTCCGTCCCCATGTTCTTCCGTATGAGGAGCGCATGGAACGCCTTTATGCGCAGGCGTCGGTTGCTGTTTCGCGGGGAGGTGCGTTAGCGCTCACTGAACTCGCCGTGGGAGGAATTTACACATTGATTATTCCTTACCCTTATGCGGTCGGGCAGCATCAGAGCAAAAATGCGGCTTATCTGGAAAGCCTTGGTCTGGGAAAGCGCTTTGAACAGAAGAACTTTGACTTTGAACAGTTCTATTCTGTCCTTTGCATGGCTCTTGATAGACT
>CAZEWU010000323.1:0-1916 GCA_964516155.1 uncultured Caldisericota bacterium | reverse complement strand
GGACTCGGTTTCAAAGCTTGCTCATGTTGTCCACGCTGAGGGGAGCACTTCACCCTTGACCCAAAGCTCAAGAACTAAGGAAAGGAGCGACAGTATGAGCAAAGAGTTTATCAATGTATCCGCCGGGGATAACGGGCCGATCCTTGAGATAAAGGATCTGAACGTAATTTACAAGACCGACGCGGAGGTGGTGCACGCCGTTAACGGCATATCTCTTTCTCTCAACAAAGGCGAAACCCTCGGTCTGGTAGGAGAAACCGGCGCCGGTAAAACAACCACTGCGCTGGCAGTGCTTCGGCTTCTGCCGGAGCGCACCGGCAAAATCACCGGAGGAACGGTAAAATTTCTTGACAGAGAGCTTACGAAGATGAGCGAAAAAGAGCTGGAGCTTGTCCGCGGCGATATGATATCCATGATTTTCCAGGATCCTATGACATCCCTGAACCCTGTACTGCAGGTGGGCGATCAGATTGCGGAGGCTGTGAAGCTGCACAACCCCCATATGAGCAAGGCACAAATCAGCGAACGGGTGGACGAAGTGCTGAATCTTGTCGACATTCCCGCATCCCGAAAAAATGAGTATCCTCACCAGTTTTCCGGCGGGATGAAACAGCGGGTGGTCATCGCCATAGCGCTTTCCTGCAATCCAATGCTGCTGATTGCCGACGAGCCGACCACCGCGCTGGATGTGACCATACAGGCTCAGGTCCTTGCGCTGATTGAGGAGCTTCAGGAAAAGCAGAATACCTCCATGATCATGATCACCCATGATTTGGGCGTTGTGGCCTGCACCTGCGACAAGGTGGGCATCATGTATGCCGGCGAGTTGGTGGAGTTCGGGACCCTTGAGGACATTTTTGACGGCAAAGAGCATCACCCCTACACCAATGGACTGTTCCATGCAATTCCAAATCTAAAAGTCGCGTCCAAGCGTCTCAACGCCATTGACGGAATGATGCCGGACCCCACCAAGCTGCCCGAGGGATGCGCGTTTGCACCGCGCTGCCATGAATGTTTGGATATCTGCCGCAAACAGAAGCCCGGCTACTGTCAGATGGGCAGCCATTCAATTAAGTGCTTTCGGTTCGGTGAACAGGAGGGGAACGCCTGATGGAAGAAAATAAAATTCTGCTGCAAACCAACCAGCTGACCAAATTCTTCAAGACAAAACATGGGAACCTTCACGCGGTGGATGGGATAGACCTGCTGCTGCCTCAGGGAACCACCCTCGGCGTGGTTGGCGAATCCGGCTGCGGAAAATCCACTCTGGGCCGCACCGTTCTGAAGCTGATTGAGCCTACATCCGGTCAAATCATTTTTTCCGGTGAGGATATTACCGATTTTACGCCCCGCGAGATGAAACGGGTACGGGAAAATATGCAGATCATCTTTCAGGATCCCTATTCCAGCGTTGACCCCAGAAAAACCGTTGCTCAATCCATTGCGGAACCGCTCCAAATCGCACATGTTTTCAAGTGCAAAGCGGACCTGAACAAAAGAATTGACGAGCTGATGGATACGGTCGGGCTTGCGCAAAGACTACACGACGCCTATCCCCACGAGCTGGACGGCGGCCGCCGTCAGCGAATCGGTATCGCCCGGGCGCTTGCGCTCAATCCCAAGCTGATTATCTGCGACGAGCCAGTCTCCGCGCTGGATGTGTCTATTCAGGCACAGATATTGAACCTTCTCATGGATTTGCAGGAAAGCATGGGGCTTACCTATCTGTTTATCACCCACGATCTGTCCGTCGTAAAACATATATCGGACGAAATCATGGTGATGTATATGGGGCGCTGTGTCGAAAAAGCAAGCTCGGAGGAGCTGTTTAACAATCCAAAGCATCCGTATACCAGAGCGCTGCTCTCCTCCATCCCAATTCCGGACAGTTCCATGCGGAAAAAGAAGCTGGAGGT
>CAZEWU010000322.1:0-1936 GCA_964516155.1 uncultured Caldisericota bacterium | reverse complement strand
CCGAATCGGCCGTCTCCTTGACAGTAAGCGTGATTCCTGCCGTGTCTGCCAACGAGGTCACTTTGATCGTCAGCGTCTCAGATGTCGCATTCTTGTTGTTCCGATCCGCATCGGTCACTGTGACATTGGTCGTCGCGGTGATCCATTTCAGGCTGCTTGCAGTTGGGACGATTGCGGATGATGTGTAATCAGGGATTTCGGCCCCAGATCCCGAATTCTGAGGCTGCGGTACTGCACGGGCATCAAAGTCCTGACTGTTGTTATCTCCATCCTGACCGTTGCCCTTGCTTGAATTACCAGCGCCAGGGCGCCGTTCCAAGCTCTGATCCGTAGCCGGGGCAGCAACAGCAGACGATTCCGGGTCAATGGCACCGCCATAACCAATCTTGTCAATGATTGCATTCGAGGCGTTGCGCAAAGCGACATGTCCACCGGAGGCGGCGAAGCCGAGAGAGGTATCGACATGATCCGGAGTCGGGCTAATGCTGTCACCACCGACCAGGAAAAAGGAATATGGGCCTATCGCCATGCCGGAAGGTATCGTAGAAACGGAACTCCATGTTGTTCCCGATGCACTCTTGTAGGCGATGTCCCACCCGCCGATGGAGACGGTCTCACCTGTAGGGTTGTACAGTTCGACCATCTCTCCGGCACTCTCAGCGCCCGTCACATCCACCACTACTTCACTGAGCACTACATGGTCGGAGAGTGCATGCGCCGGCACCACAATAAGCATCAGACAGGCCACAAACAGGCCGGCAAAAAGAAAAGCGGTTGAAGCTCTCCGCTTCAACCGCTTTTCCAAGCGCACGAGATTATGCGTGCATAGCACGTCTGGTATTCTCAATTGCATGATACCCCTGTTCCCCTTTCCCACAGCCCCAAACACAATCATGCTCAGAGCCGTAAGTTGAAAGTAGCAGCGGAAAGAGAACTTCGTCAATACATATTCGCAGAATGAAATGAAATAACGATATACTCCTGTGGATAACTTTCAGTGCCCCCATCGGGCAGCACAATATATCGTGGGGAGTAAAACCATCGCAGATAACGCCTAACTTGGCGAATTGAAAGCTATCGGAATGAACCAGCGTAGTTCTCAATGCTTAAATGAGATCTCAAGCATCTATCCTTATTATAGAGGATGTACCAATCTGAGCCGGCAATTCGCCTCCTCCGCCATAAAGAGCGCCGGATCGAAGTCCTTCTTCCACGCCAGCATGGCTTGCTTCTGAGGGTGCGCCATTGCACGAGTAGACTCCAGATATTCGAGGAACCCATCCGGCCCTCCACAATCCTCAGGCGGACATGCTCGCTCGCCGCCCAAGCAGGCCGGGTACTGTATGTCTTTCTTGGCGACCGAAATGTCCTCGACGAAAATCCCGTGCCGCCAGTCGTCTCCGAGGTCGTACACGTACTCAGCCGTAGCACGCACAGCCGGGAAGAGCTGGTGCAGGTACGCCTTACTCTCGTCCTGGACGCCGGCTCCCGTCTCGGGACCGACCGGAGCGAATCGCGCCTTACCGACCGTGAAGAGATGGCAGTGCGCGTTTGTCCATGGCATGGCTGCCTGGATGACCTGGTGCAGATCGTGGAGAGTGAAGAAGCTCGGAACAGCCACACGTCGCCAGATTTCCGGCTTCAAATCGTTGAGGAATATTCGAAAGATGTGGACGCTGAACTTTGTGCCCTGCATACATCACCCCTGATGTGTGTTTTGTGATTATGATCAGCGAATCGAATCTGCGTCGAGTTAATTCCGTGTCGTCGATTTGAATCAAAGTTGCGATGCTCATGCCTGCCGCATCCCGAACATGGCGTCAGCATTGTGGCTCCGCACGAAAAGGAAGTCGGATTGGCCTTGAAAAACGTTAGAGAATTCCCGGAGGCGGGTTTTTCTCATTTGGAAATATTTGGAAGATGGGTTTAAAACGAG
>CAZEWU010000321.1:0-1944 GCA_964516155.1 uncultured Caldisericota bacterium | reverse complement strand
CTGGCCGGCTGGCGGGCCCGGAAATGACAAACCGGCAGGTCTTCCTCTCGGAATATCCCTGCCGGCGCTTGTCCGTAAGTTTATTATTGTTTATTCGGTAACACCGTGTATTTCGTATCTGTCTTGCAGGCCGTGCTTACACTGGCTGCTTCCTGCCGGCTTGGCTGCTGCCCTCCGGCTTATGTCGTCAGCTTATTTGCTGTAGTCAAAGAATCCAACGCCAGTCTTTCTTCCGAGCTTGTTAGCTCTTACCATCTTTCTGAGAAGTGGATGAGGTCTGTATTTAGTATCGCCAAATTCTCTGTACAGAGTTTCCATGATTGCCAGACAAACGTCCAGTCCGATCAGATCGCCCAGTGCGAGAGGTCCCATTGGATGGTTTGCACCAAGCTTCATAGCTGTGTCGATGCCCTCTGCATCGGCAACGCCGTCAGCCAGGATGCCGATTCCTTCGTTGACCATAGGGATCAGGATTCTGTTAACTACGAATCCAGGAGCTTCTTCTACGTCTACAGGAGTCTTGCCAAAGTCAGCACAGAGCTCCAGTACTGCGGTTCTTGTTTCTTCTGATGTAGCCAGGCCTTTAACAACCTCTACCAGCTTCATCATTGGAACAGGATTGAAGAAGTGCATTCCGATAATCTTGTCAGGTCTGTTTGTTGCTGCAGCAATTTCAGTAATTGAAAGAGCTGATGTATTTGTAGCGATGATAGCTTCAGGCTTGCATAATTCATCAAGTTCCTTGAACAGAGCCTTCTTAGCTTCCATATCTTCAGTAGCTGCTTCGATTACGAAGTCTGCTTCTGCGATAATGCTCAGGTCAGTTGAACCGGAAATTCTTGCCATTGCAGCATCCATGTCTTCCTGAGTAATCTTCTCCTTTGCAACCAACTTGCTCAGGTTCTTTTCCACTGTAGCTCTGCCGCCATCAACTGAAGTCTGTCTTCTTGATCTCTGAACAACCTTGTGTCCAGCAAGTGCGCAGACCTGCATGATTCCAGCACCCATGGTCCCTGATCCGAGTACGCCAATTGTTTTCATAATATTATCCTCCTTAGTTTAGCCAATCTTTAGATTGTTAAATAATTAACCGTTTCACGCTTTGCCTATTATATACCACGATGCCTTGCTTTGTAAAGCCCTTAAACACTTAAACATTTTTTTAACAAACTTTTCGCAATTTTATGGTGTTCATTACGCAAAACCCTTCTGCCGTCTTCAGTCGAGCAGCTTGTGCATTTCCGCCTTATAAGCTTCCACACCCGGCTGATCAAACGGATTCACTCCGCTGAGCATCGCGGTTATTGCACACGTGGTTTCAAGAAAATACATCAGCTCTCCGAAATTGAACGCATCCAGCTTCGGAATATGCATCTCCACAACAGGTATGTTTTCCTGTCTATGTGCATTGATCACACCTTTGTACATCGCTTCGCATAGGTCTGCCACGGTCTTTCCCTTCTGTGGGCCACTGGGTATTTCGATCTGCTCATAGGGTTCATCAACAACCATTATCGTTTCCATGAATATCTGTCTGCCTTCCTGCAGATATTGTCCCATGGAGTGAAGGTCAGTTGAGAACTCAAGAGAGGCAGGTAAAAGGCCGCCGCCGTTTTTGCCTTCGCTCTCACCATAAAGCTGCTTGATCCATTCGCCGAGATATCTCAGCCGCGAATGGCAAAGCTCAATGAATTCAACCTCTTTGCCCTGCTTTTGCAGTAAATACCTGACAATGGCATAGTCAGCCGCGGATTTGTCCCATTCCGGGGAGTCCGCACATCCGGCCGCGCCTTCAAGAAACGCGCGTATGTCTATCCCGCTGACCGCCATCGGCAATAGTCCCACCGGAGTCATCACCGAATATCTGCCGCCTACATCATCCGGAATCGTCATATTTGCGTAGCCTTTTTCTGTCGTTTCAGCCCTGAGTGAGCCCTTAGATGC
>CAZEWU010000320.1:0-1948 GCA_964516155.1 uncultured Caldisericota bacterium | reverse complement strand
GGCTCGTCCATAGAGAGCAACGACCTTATTGTTGAGGGACATCTGGTTGAGATTGAAACGGCTCTGATCATTGTCGGAGGCGCAGATGAGCAGGTCGGAGGCGCCAACGGCTTCTTCCACCTGCGAAAGGGCTTGGTTGACATTGACTTCCATCGTTTTCACATCAGCAAACGGATTCTTCTGGAGGATCTGGTCGCGGACCGCATGCGTCTTGAATCTGCCGAGGTCGCTGATGCCGCAAACGTGACGGCTGATGTTGCCGAGTTCCAGGCGGTCGAAGTCGATGAGCATGAAATGGCCGACGCCGGAACGGGCCAGCTCCAGCGCAACAGGCGATCCCCCGCTGCCCAGACCGACGATGACGACGTTTTTGTCAGCAAGGACGGAAGTCTCGAGGATACCGGTATTTCGTGAATACAGCTCAGAACGGCGGGGCACAAACCGCGTATCGGTCCCGGCCAGGCCCTGCTTTGTCAGAACCAGCGCACGACAGGACGGCGAGCCGTTTGTCTCAGCGCCTGCTATGAGGATGATGACAGGTCGTCCGGCCGGGTCCGCCCTGGCTTGCAGCTCACTGATCAGATGTTCTTCATTGACACTCCCGGTCGCATCCGCCATGACGGCGAAACAGGGACATTCCGTTCCTGAGGGGGCAAAGGAAGGTTGTTCGATGTATGCGTGAAAAACAGTCCAGTCATCAAACCCATAGGCGAAGCATGCCAGAGGTTCATTTCCTTGCTTCTGCCGGAGGAAATCCCGGATCTGCTCAGCTGGAACGTAGACGAGAGGTATCATGACCGGTCATCCAGCAAAAAACCCGTCACGGGTCGGATCATCCGCTGTAACAGCGTCCGGTGAGAGCTGGGACGTTTTGGCATCAACAAGGACAAGCTCCTGAGTGCGGGGATCGAAGACAAGTTTTTTGGACGTTTCTTTCCCCTGCGTTATGTTCACGAGGTGATCCTGAACGCTTTTTGAGTCTTTCTCTTCCATCGTACTCCTCCTTAACGTCAACCCTGCATATGGGGCAGGAAATGATCAATGGGATAACCGCTTTCCACATGTCCTTCATATGCCTCGATCCAGGCACGGATCTTGAGCAAGATCTTGGCGAACGTGATATTCGGGTGCCAGTGCGATGTACTGTAATGACAGATTCGGACCATGCCGTTCTCCGGCCGGAGCAGATGCATGGGATAGGAGGTGCCGAGTTCCACAAGCATATGTCCAAAACGATCTTTCAGCACGGGGCTCACAATCTCGACAATGGGAACGGAATTCGGAAGATCGGCCGGGACATGCAGACGGATGACGTACTCATTTCCTGCGTTGCTGCGCATCACACCTTCAATGTAGGCCCGGCCCGGGATAATGCTGTCTTTGAGATAAAAAGAGGGGAAATAGCGTGAGAGGATGTCCATTTCCAGCCGCAGTCTGGCTGATTGCTGCGATGTCCAGCTCATAGATCCGTGTGTTCTCCCGATTCAGTCTGATGTGCGTCAGAGTGTTCACGGCTTGTCAGAAAACGGCCGATAAGATCTTCTACCAGGCCGATGACATCGTCTCCACGGTCCATGGCAATGAAAAGGGTCCGCGGGCTTGTCCACGCATCCTTCTGATCCTCGGGGATGGTTACCGGATGGTACTCTATGATAGGCTTGACAACGGGATACGAGTGAGGGAAGACCAGTTCAAAGGCATACCCTTCACGTTCAAAGGCGAAGGCAACACGGTCGTCGTCACGCTGCAGAATGTCGACGTGATGCTCCTTCCCGGACAATTCCTCGTAAAGACGGTACAGTTCAGCACGTCCATCGGTTGTTGTCAGGAAGGATGTTTGTGGAAAATTAGCGCTGGGAGCCTTGGCAAGCGATGCCATCCCGGCGAACGTTGTGTGGGGAATAGCGTCGTACCGGGCCTGTACTGTTCTCGGGCTGCTGTCCGTGAA
>CAZEWU010000319.1:0-1981 GCA_964516155.1 uncultured Caldisericota bacterium | reverse complement strand
CAACTGGAACAGGTTTCTTTTCCGAGCTTGTTGTTCTCTACAGAAGCCATTATCAAACCTGCAACGGAAGGAACAAAGTACAATTCAAGTAACGAACGGTCCGATGATCGTAGAAGGGATGACACGGGAAATTCAGCACCGGCTGAGGCAGAACATCGTTCACATAGGCAGGAAAGAAGAACAAAGATCTGTTTTGCATCATCTCTGCTCATCCTCTCCGAGGATGTAAGCGAATCCGCAATTTCTTCCCAGAAGTCGTCAAGAGGCGCCATCTGCATATCTAACGGATCGAGGTTCTTACATCCTGCATTATCAACAGCCTGTATGTAAAAATAGTAAACACCCTCTTTCTGTGCCCCATCGTAGGTAAACGCCCCATTCCCCGTGTTACTCCTTAATCCAGTATCTGTCCAGTAAGGGGAACCGCTTGGCCTTACCCATAGGCGCACCTCCCGTAGGCCACTAACATCATCATGAATACCTTTGTATTCAACAGTAAAGGGCCGGCGGTTCAAATAATCTGGTGAAATCAGGACACCCGGAAATGGTGGAGTTGCATCGAAGACTGTCGACGCTAATCCATCACCATGTGGTTTGCGGGACAGGTTGCCCGCAGCGTCTTGTATTCGTAGCGTAAAGTAGTAGACGGCTTCCTCATTCGGAGAAAACGAGAAGGCACCTGAAGAAGCAAAAGCAGTCAATCCAGAATCACGCCACTTTCCACGAGGACCCTTTCTTATCCACAAGGTGACGATATGCTCTTGGCTCCGCTCGTCTGACGCTCCTGAGTAGCTAAGCAGGACTGGAATCGTTGAAGTAAAAGCCGGAGCTTTGATGCTCGCAGCGGGGTTCAGGGTCAGCACTTTCCCTCTCGGAGCTATGATTACAGCACCTACAGAGAGAAGAAGCAGGACCGAGGGAACTATTACATACCAGCTCTTGGTCGAATATCCCCATATGACAGCGAAGAGATTAAGAGTGAGCATGAATGTGGCAAACAATAAACGGGAGGAATCAGAATGAGGTCGAACTCTTGATGCATAGTCGGACTCATTATTGTGAAGAAATTCTTCCAGTTTGTGGAAGGCCGCTTCGAAATGCTCGTACGATATACGGATGCCAGTGTAATTGGGTAACGCGGCAATGCTCTCGGGGAGCTCTCCATTGCCTGGAAACTCGAATGTCGGCAATAAAATCGGAACCAGAGGGTGATGTGTCTCTAAAGAATACTCCAACTCTCTGCGGAACCAATTGTCTTCTCGCTCAATACCGTCAAAACACTCTTTAGATAGTATAGCAAGTATGCACGTGCTTCGGTCAATTGCGTCGAAAAGCCGACGATCAAATCTGCCCTCTCCCAGAGCAACCACATCAAGGAAGACACGATAGCCTCGGTCCCGCAGCTTCTCATAGAGTAAGCGGGCCATCTCAAAACCACCTTCTCGCCGATAGCTAATGAAAACATCATACCGCTCAGATAGCGCCATGGGCAATAGTCCCTCACGTTTACGAAGAACAGAAAGCTGGTGAACAGAGCCGAAACGTGTACCTCATATTCCTCATCTACAGAAATGGGTCAGACACCCTGGTTATTATACAGATTGTCAGAGAGAAACTCCCACATTCCTGTCATCTGAAGAAGAGGGCCACCTTGCCCGTCAAATCTCGGCGCTTATCAGAGCCTGAGCCTGCAAAGGTGCGACACCTCTTTCGCCTCTTCTCTGCGTCTCTTTTCGATGAATGAGCGGAATTTGATGGCCCTACTATTGTATGAGATACTGAGAACGTTCTAGTGGAGTCCCCTTTGTCAGTTTATGCGACTGTCCAACGTGAGTCTGGAAACAAGAACTATGCGTAACATACCACCACGGGTGGTTGGAATCTTGGTGTCACTTCATGCCGTGCTTCTGGCCGGATCCGGGGCCGTGGCAGCGCCATGCGAACTGAACAACAAGACGGTCGCCGTCTCCCTGGATGCGAC
>CAZEWU010000318.1:0-1989 GCA_964516155.1 uncultured Caldisericota bacterium | reverse complement strand
CTCCTAGGAAAAGAAACAAAATACCGCATGCGCTCAAAGTGATGCGGTCAAATAACGTCTGCCATGACGCGCTGAGGGAACCGTGCTGAAGGCGCGGTTTACTCAGTCGCCGTCGATGGCTTTGTTGGCAGTTGCTTCTCATTGCTTTGGGTGGCAAACATTGGGTCGTTCTTGTGTTCTTGCCACCATGCTAGGATCTTCTGAGTTTCTTCGTCGTCCTGATTAGACAGATCGTCCAAAAGGCCGGGCACATCCACCTGATGAAGGATCAGAAGAGAATGAATCATCAGTGCTTTTGTCCTTTGGTTCTTGGCCCCTGGAATGACGTCTCGGAGAATGCGCGAGGCTTTTGCCTCGTAGCCGGCTTGCTGAGCATAATGAACCAGTTTCCAGAGATTCATTTCTGTTGAGTAATCAATATTCGGCTCAAGATCCTCCGGCTTCGCAATGCCTCTCACCAGAGATTCTGCTATACCGAATTCCTTCAGGTAGAATTGCTCTATATCCTGCCGTTGCTTTTCTCTGTGCTTGTTCCACCTGTCTAGTGTGTCTCGCCATTTCTGTCCTGGATCCCAGAAGCCCTCCTCTTGGTGTTGAGCATGGCTCTGGGCAGATTGCATTGCTTCGTAAAGCGGGCACTCTGCGTCGGTCTCATCGAGCATCGCCTCGCCAAAGTACAGACGTGAAAACTGTGGCAAGTGATACCAAATTGGAGTTACGACGGATTCGCCTGTGGCGAGGTTATGACCGACGGCCGATTGTCCAAGAACATATGTAATGGCCTTGATATCACCGTTGGGCAGGTTCTCAATGGAGCTCTTGAGGAGGTATATGTCTCCTGCATGGAAGAACGATGAGTCGAATCTGGTGTCAGTATATTTGTCTATGTCTGGATCTTCTTGAGAGACCTTCAATCCTCTAAGAATCACACCAAATTCACGCCCCGTGGATTTATCCTGAACAACAAATCTATGGGGGATCGTCCTCGCTGGTTGTGGGTTCTTGTACTGATACGGGTTGGTGAGTGTATCGCTCTGTGATCCAGCAAGGCAGTAATGCTTGTTATAGAAGGTTGTCCGCTGTAGGGCACACCCTGCAGAGAATATCCACACAATAGCAACGGCAATGGTGGAAACGCTTTTGAGCAGTATCTTCATTCTCTTCCTGCCAACGTCGGTGGTGTGGGACGGCGCGTAGCGACGTTCCTCACCACCACCTGGTTAGATGCCTTTTATGTTTCACCTTCAGAATAGTGCAGATATCCGTCTTTGTAATCCGCATTTCTGTACCAATCCTTTTCTGTTTCGCTATACATCCAGCCATCGGAGTCATAGGGGTGTTTTGAGAGCCCAATTCTTCTAACAAACCGCTTATACTCTTCGGGGGTGATCTTGGCGCTGATATGAAATGAGTAGTCAGGCAGAAAGCCATTGATATGTTTTTCGATTGTGATGTCAGTGGCAGAAAAAGGGAGCGCTCTTTCGGGTGAGGGAAAAAGGAAAAATGAAATAGCCATTGCTAAGGCAATTACACCGAAGGTGATTACTGCGCCAATCAGATAGGGTAATGCTCGTTTCATGATTTTCGTTTTCCATCTAACGTCAGCAGCCAGCCGCCACCTGAGCCGAAGGCGAATGGTGGTTGGCTGCGCTGCCGTGTTGGCCCTCATCTTTCTCTTCCGACAATTGGCCCGAACTTCTCTTCGACATTGTAGATGACCTCGCAATCACAATATCCGCCATGCTCGCGCAGCCATGCTACGGTCTTCTCTAAATCAAGGTTCCGAGATGTCAGGAAGTTGATCGTTTCCTTGAGCGTATGTGTGCATTCGGGTGGATTAGGTCGATCAAGGTAATCGAATAGCGCCTTTAGATCTTCTTTCGGGATCGGAATGGATGCTTCTAGTTTCTCTTGTTCGCGCTTCTTCCACGCATCCTTCATCGCTCTTTTAGGGCAAGGGCAGTTATTGTTTTCTTCCACATCATCATT
>CAZEWU010000317.1:0-2004 GCA_964516155.1 uncultured Caldisericota bacterium | reverse complement strand
GCTTTAGCTGCCTAAGCGCGGCTAACGTCTCTTCGGGCCGTCCATCCCTGGGTCCGTGTGGGGCGCGTCTATAGGGATCTCGATGGCGGGGTCGTTCCCGTTCCTTGCCGGAGAGTATCAAACGGGAAATCGCACAACGCTGGGCGTCGCCTCCCGGCCGCGCGCTAGACTCAACAGTCGACTAAACCTGTAGCAGCACTGCAGTTAACGTATTTGGACGCGAGTTCAACTCTCGCTGCTTCGCGAGGTAATAAACTATCTGTCTTCTGCTCCATGCCAAGTATTGACAAGAATGTAAAGTGTGCTTTACTTTAGATGTAAAGCGTACGATACATTCAGGGGATAGAACTATGAAGAACCATATTCAGGAGCTGCGTAAGAAAAACCGTGTCACCCAGGAAGAGCTGGCAGGACAATGCAGGGTAACCCGGCAGACTATCATTTCACTGGAAAGCGGGAAATATAATCCGTCCATTCTTTTAGCGTATAAAATAGCCAGAGCATTCGGGCTAACGATTGAACAGGTATTTGTCTTTGAGGAGGAAGAACAATGAACTATGTAAAAAGGCAACGGACATTCTTTATCATTTACCTTATTGTGGGCGCGTTGCTTGTCGCTGCTGCTTTGCTGTGGTCCCCGGCTGGTCAGCGCGAAAATAACGTGACCGGGATAATCAGCGGATTTTTGGTCACAGGAGTCGGCGGGCTCATCCTGTGTGCATACCTGCTGAAAAACCCTCAAAAGGCGGAAGAAACTGAATTGGCAAAAACAGAGGAGCGCACACAATTTCTGCGGTTAAAAACTCAATCTACTGTCCAATTTGTAACGATCATGCTCGTCTGCCTGGGAACTCTTGCAGCGACGATATTCGGATACCGGGACGTCGCGCTCGTGCTCGCGGCTCTTCTAGTCATAGAAACCGTATTATACGTGTGCTTCGGCACATATTACGCAAGGAAGTATTAGCGCCTTATCGCGATCAGCGATGCCGGACGAATGTCAGTATCCGCGCAAGCTCATGCTGCTGAGAAAAGCGGGGGTTGGCAGAAGGAGGGTCTGGTATGACAGATGAAATCCGGATCATGGAAGTAAGAAAGCAAGATCTCGATCGGCAGAGTGTGTTGAAGAATCTGCTGAAGATGTAGTGTTATGCCTGATGCCAAGACAATCTGGTCGGTGCTGGCGAAAAGGGAGAATTCGAGTTTGAGCATGCGCTGTCAGCCAAGCGCTGCGTTCTTTTTCTTCCAGTACCGCCTGAAACTGCAGCTTGTTCTTCCGGCCGGCAGCTTCTCCTTCTGCCATTTTTCGTAGAAGGCGGCCTCTTCCGCGCATGCGCGCAGCGAGAGCGCATGCATGGCGTCACGGTCCGCGGTGGTGGCTTCCGTCAGCCAGCTCTGTTCCAGGGCGTCGCGTTCTGCATAGTACTCCGCGGGGAGCTGCCTGCCGATCAGGCTGCGATGGAAGCGCTCATGCTGCAGCCATGAGGTCGCGGCATCCGGGTCGTCCGGCCGGAAGACCGGCGGGACCGGCTCATCGCCGAATGCCCGGGGTTTGAACAGAGCGATGCAGGGGGTCGAGCCGCCCGTCGCCCAGACCGTGGGAGAAGCGCTCAGTTCCACGACCATGCTGGCGGTGGTGTGGTCGCCGATCAGGCCGCCGGCATGCATGCAGACGCTCTTGACACTGGGCTGGCAGAGAGGATCTGTGACGTTCGGCGCGTGAGTGCGCAGGATACGCATCAGATCCTTTGCATCTTTCGCATCGTGCAGCCGGGTCATGACTTGTGCGTTGCGTTGTGCTGAACCGGAGAAGTGCGAACTGACGGGTTCCAGGTGCCTCTTCCTGAAATCAGCGCCCTTCGGCGTCGCGGCGTCCTGCCGCATCCCGTCGGAACCGATCGAAAGGCGATTAGAGATGGCGGCGCGGTCATACCGCTTTGCGACCCAGTGACGTCCGGCAGTCTCCAGAACAAGGAGGTCCTTCCGGTCCATGATCAGGAAGGA
>CAZEWU010000316.1:0-2008 GCA_964516155.1 uncultured Caldisericota bacterium | reverse complement strand
TGCATAACGTCGGTAGCCTGGGGCAGCATCCACGTCAGGAGTAGCTGCAACTTCCCACCATTGTGCATCGGACGACAAGCGGTACAGGACCGAAACGTCAGCCCCCGCATCAACGGTATCCGCGACCTCGATCGTCCCACGCCAGACATAGAAACAAACGCCCGAGGTGCAGTCCTGTTCGTAACCGTCACCGGCCTGATTGCGCGTCACGGATCGTAGCACCACCTGACAAGCCCCGTCGGCCTGATCATCGCTACCGGTTCCATCAGCCTTGACCAGCGAGGGAGACTTGGACGCAACCGCACCGGAAGAAACATCCGCAGGCTCCACTTCGCCAGAAGAACAACCTGCAAGACCCAAAGCCAGAAGCATCAACGGCAGGCCCAGGAAGCGTTGGATCGACATGAGCACCTCGCGTCAAAGCGGGCATTATTATCGTGCATATGCAGGCCGTTATCAAGCCCTGATAAGGTATTGAAGAAGAAGCCCCGTCGATTGACTTGTCTGCATCCCGGACCTATCCTGTTAAGGTGAGCGGGAATTCAGGCGATCCAGTTTTGTAGGGCTGCTCAGCGGGAGGTGTTATGACGCGTCAGATGATCCTGAACTGGTGCGAGGCTCATTCAAATCTCAAGCAGGCCATCGAAAATAACGTGACCCAGCCATTCGATGTCATGGACACGGGCAAGGGGTGGACGTATGTAACGTTTCTGAAGCCCGGAGCCGTTGCTTCGGACATCCTTTTCGACGTTTCGCGCCTTGAACAGGTGGCGCGCGACAACGGGTTCTTCCTTTCCGCAGATGTCGTCGGGCAACACAACAAGGTCGTGCTGTCGTCAAGCGGTGACGGCCTGGGCTCATCGGCCCAGCTCTTTGCCCTGGTCACCTTTCTAAAAGAGTATGCGACTAGGTATGCGGACGCGAAGCGTTTCCCTGACCACTGGTTCTACGGCAAGCTCGGAGGCATCTACGACCGTCCGGAGAAGGGACGCGTCCTGGCAATGTATTCGAAAAACGATGACTCACTGTTGGAGATATACCAGAGCGTCGAAGCCCTGGCCAAGGAGCTGTCCACCAAGGGGTTCCATTTTTCAGTACGGCTGTCCAATGGACTAAGCGCCATCCCGCGAATGCTCCACGGATTTGATGACCCTGAGTACCGACGCAGCGGGGCGACCCATTACCGCATTACGGATCCGGTCCGTTTCGAGAATCTGATCGCCCAGGCCCGCGAGGACTACTCGCGCTATCTCTTCACCAAAGAACCGTGAGCGTTGATTCATGCAAGCCGTTGATGATGGGATGATAGACCCGATCTTGCTGGTGCTGCTGATCATCGTCCTGGTGATCGCGACGATTACCGACATCCGATATCAGAAGATTCCCAACCGGCTTACCTACCCTGCCGTGCTTGTAGCCCTGATCATTCACACAGTGATGAACGGGACTGATGGTCTTGTATTCTCCGCAGAGGGACTGGGACTGGGAATTGCCATCTGGTTGCTGCTATATCTTGCGGGAAAGATGGGTGCCGGAGATACCAAGCTGATGGGGGCTGTTGGAGCATTCGTGGGGCCCATGAACGTGCTTATAGCTTCCGTCTTCACCGCGGTGATCGGCGGCATTTACGCTTTGGTGCTTCTGGCGATGCATGGCTATCTGAAGGAGACCGCTAAACGGTTCTGGGGCATGCTGAAGGGTACGGTATTGACCAGGAAACTGGATTACGAGCCCCCTCCCGACAGGGCAAATGCGCCGAAATTGTGCTACGGAATCGCCATCGCCGTGGGAACGCTGTTATGTCTTGCCAGGGGATTTCTGTAGTCGCACTTTTCCCGGTCAGTATGCAGGAGTTTTCTTTGCCTGTGCGCATATCCGGGTTCACAATAGGTCAGGGACTGTGTGGCGCTGGATAAACGATTGAAAGGATGGGGGAACTTTGGCAGGCAAAATCAAGCCACTCATCTTTTTGATAGTAGCGATAGCGTTTGCGCTGGGGACCAGCATA
>CAZEWU010000315.1:0-2023 GCA_964516155.1 uncultured Caldisericota bacterium | reverse complement strand
TGAGAGTCATGAACAATTCAGCCCCCGATTCAAGGTGCCCGTCCAGCCATGCGATCGCTGCGCCACCAACGCCGCCGGCAGCTCCGGCGCCGGGCATGTCGTGCAACCGTACTCCGGTCGTCCCGGCCGTAACGTCGGCAAAGTGCTCCATTCCCTTCTCCAGTTGAATCACCATCTCCGGCGTTGCACCCTTCTGCGGTCCAAAGACCGCCGCCGCTCCAAGAGGACCGACCAGAGGACTCGTCACATCACTTGCAACGATGAGCCGCGCACGTTTCGCTCCGGCTGCAGACACAATATGCGCTACGTGGGACAGACCTTCTCCTCCCCGCCACGCAGGATTTCCGGCGTCATCCGTGATGCTGAACCCCAAAGCCGCCAGCATACCCAGTCCTCCATCCACAGTCGCCGATCCGCCCACGCCCAGGACAACGCTCTCCGCTCCATGTTCCAGCGCATGTTTTATCAGCAGCCCCGTCCCCCAGGTCGTAGCGGCCATGGGGTTCCGTTCTTCTGCAGCCAGGAGCGCCAGCCCGGAAGCCCGGGCCATTTCGATGATCGCTGTGCGCCCCAGCCAGACGACCGGCGCCTCAATGGGACGCATCAGCGGATCAGTCGTCTTCACGAATTCAACCCGCCCGCCCAGCGCCGCCGCCGCATCGGCAGTCCCGTCACCGCCATCGGCAAGGTAAACCTTCTCGACTTCAAACCCCTCCTGCACAAAGGCTGCCGCTACGGTATCCGTGGCTATCCGTGTGGAAATACTTCCCTTGAACGCATTCATACTGACCAGAACCTTTGCCATCCTCACCTCCGTGACCCTTTCTCCGTCATCTGATTGCGATAACTCAGCATTCAGTTGACAATAGTGTACAGGAAAGCCGAAGCGAATGCCATAGCCGGTCGGTACCAACCTTATGCAACAGTATGGAGTCGGAACCGTTTTCTCAGGAAAACGTTACGGAGCAGACCGGCTTCAGTCAGGTGCAACTTCATCGTGATCGGGGATCAGACTTTTGACATTGCGCACACTGGGGATGAGATAGCCCGTCAATCCGGCCGCTGCGCCCGCGAGACCAAAGAAGATAAACATCAGGGAGATACCGGCGCCTTTTCCCGTCCCCGTAAGCCGGCCAAACACAGGGGCAAGAGCCCCTGATGACTGCATGGCAGGACCAAAGACTCTGTCCGCCAGAGGACCCGATGCCAGCATAGCAATGGGGGCGGTGACTTGAGCGATCATAAGACGGCTCGAGAAAACACGGCCCTGGAGCACAGGAGGAACTTTGGATTGCCAGATAGCCTGGTTGCTGCCATTGAGTACAGGAAGGACGGCCATGCTCATGAACCCGCCGACAGTCCAGACCGGCAGAGACCGGCCCAGCCCCAAAACGACTGTACCAAACAATGATGTGAAGACAATGCCGTCAGCGCTGCACCCCCGACGAGTCCCCCTATGGCGGAGGCAGACTGTACGGCAGCCAGCGCAGCCGGGCTGTTCTCTGTCCGGGCAAGGACGAGGGCCGGCAGAACGGTAATGCACAGATTCGCCAGAAGGTTGGATGAGAAGAACATCATCTGAAGATTGAACAGGGGGCGATGGTTCCAGATGTACCGGAAGCCGAATGTCGACTGTCTGACAAAGCTCTCCCGATTCTGCGAGAGATCCCTCGGCGGGTTCGGGATCATAACCGCAACCAGTGTGCACAACGCTATGACAAAGGTCGCAAGATCGATCGCAAAAACAACCCACAGCCGTTCAAACCCCAGCGTCCCGATGAGAGCGCCGGCAGAATAGGCGCGACGACACCCGAGCCGTTCTCCGCCATTGCGATCATACCGCTGGCACGCTGATACTGTGCTTTCGGAACCATCATGCTGATGGCCGCGCTCTGGAAGCTCTGGAACACCGCCGTAAAAGCACCGGTAACATACAGGTGCCAGAGTTGCAGATGACCGCTTATGAAGAGAAGGAGGACTGCCAGCATTCCGAGAGCGGATGCCAGATCCGACAGCGCCATTG
>CAZEWU010000314.1:0-2037 GCA_964516155.1 uncultured Caldisericota bacterium | reverse complement strand
GGAAACGGAGCATGGACAGCCGGGTACGCTGTTCACCCGGACATCGCCATTGCCGTTGATGTCACGCACGCCGATACCGACGGCGTCCCGGAGTACAAGACGATCCCTCTCGGCGGAGGTCCCGGCATCACGATTGGACCCGTCATCAATGACCATGTTCTTGCGCTGATCCGCAAAGCAGCAAAGAGTACAGAGGTCCCGACCAGCGATGAGACCTGTATGTTTTATTCAGGAACAGACGCTGACGAACTGCAGCTGATCGGCGCGGGCATTGCAGCCGGTGTCCTGAGCATCCCGTTACGTTATATGCATTCGCCGGTCGAACTCGCCGATCAGCTTGACGTCGACCGGACAGCGCGGCTGATCGCAGAGATCGCACGCGAATTCGACCCTGCATTCGTAGGAGAACTGTATGGAACAGAAACGCATTGAACTGCTGAAGAAACTCTCAGAAGCACGTGGTATCTCAGGCCACGAGGATGAGGTAGCGGATATTCTCAAGACTGAACTGAGGGGCCACGCCGACACGTTCGAACGCGACGCCATCAAGAACCTCTTTGTCCTCAAGGGAATGGATAAACCAGGCCCGAAGGTCATGCTCAACGCCCACATGGATGAAGTAGGCCTGTATGTAACGCATATCACGAAAGAGGGATACCTGCGTATCGGCAAAGCCGGCGGGATCGACGACCGGTTATTGCTGGGCAAGAAGGTCCTCGTGGGAACCAGCCGACTGCAGGGGGTCACGGCCATCAAGGCGGTCCATCTTTCGACCCGTGAAGAAACAGAGACGAAGGTCATCAAAATCGACGAGATCGTCGTCGATGTCGGAGCAAAGTCCGACAAAGACCTGAACGGCAAGGTGAACGCCGGCGACCAGATCACCTTCGAGACCTCCTTCGGGACCTTCGGCGACGGTTTCCTCGTGGGCAAAGCATTTGACGACCGCGCAGGTTGCGCCGTCGTTGCCGAGCTCCTCGAAATGGAATGGCCCTTTCCCGTCATCGGGATGTTCTCGGCGCAGGAAGAAGTCGGCACCAAGGGCGCTCACGTGGGAGCATGGCGTTACACCCCGGACATGAGCATAACCGTTGAAGGAACAGTCGCTGCAGATGTCGGCGAAGTCAAGGACTATCAGGAAGTCACCAGCCTGGGAGCGGGGACCGTCATTACGCTGAAAGACGGCGGCATGATCACGGATCATCGCATGCGCAACGCTCTTGTTGAAGTGGCAAAAGAGAACGACCTCCCCTGGCAGTTCAAACGCATGCCCGTCGGCGGCACCGACGCCCGCAGCATCCAGCTGACCAGGAGCGGCGTCGAGGCCATCGCCGTCGCGATCCCTGCGCGCTACATCCATTCGCCTGTCTCTCTTATCAAGATCTGCGACTACGAACACACCGTAGCGCTTCTTTCAAAGTTCCTGGCACACCTTGCCACCGTGGAGGTTCAAAGATGAACGAGCTTATCCGTACGCTGACCCAGGCCTGGGGTCCTACAAGCTATGAAGGCAATATCCGCACCATCATTACCAATGAACTTAAATCGCTGAAGCTGGAATCCCGGGTCGATACCCTGGGCAACCTTATCTATCATCTTCCGTCATCCGGCCGGAAGAAGCTGCTGCTCTCGGCGCACATGGATCAGATCGGCATCATCGTCACCTATGTCGACAAAAAAGGGTTCCTGCGCTTCGGCGCTGTGGGCGGCCTCAATCCTTACCAGGTCCTCGGCCACCGGTTTGTCTTCTCAAACGGTACCGTCGGTGTAGCTGCCGCGGAGAACAAAGAGCACACAACCCTTGAGCATCTGACACTGGACAAGCTGTTTCTGGACATCGGCGCCGCCTCTCAGGAAGAAGCGCTCCAGCACGTCGCCGTGGGTGATTTTGCCGTTTATATCGGCGCATGCACTCAGATGGGGAGCCGGGTCACCTCCGCCGCCCTCGATAATCGCATCGGCTGCTATGTTCTTCTGGAAGCACTTCGCGCTGTCGCGGGCAGGGAACTTGCTTATGACACCTACGGCATGTTCAGC
>CAZEWU010000313.1:0-2045 GCA_964516155.1 uncultured Caldisericota bacterium | reverse complement strand
AAGGCCCTCCCATGCGCCGAATCCTCTTTCTCGGAGTTGGGGCAATTCAATCAGGTTGATGCCACGAATGCGTGCAACCGGTCCGGCCAGGACTCTGGCGCGTTTCAGAGGACTCGTCAGTGCCACGGAGATAGGCAGCTCGGCAAGGCGCCGGACGGTCTTGCAGGTCTGGAGAATTCCCTTTCCTGACAAGCTGATGTCCATGGTTCCCTGGAGCCGCCCCTGTTCGTTCCACAGCGTCTCTGCGTGTCGTACAAGATAGAGCTTTTTCATGGTGAGCCTCTTGACTTCTACTTGTTTCCTATGAATATTATGAAGGTGAAATCTGGTTTTGTGAAGGAGCAATGTCATGAAGTTTATTAAGGTTATTGCTGTAAAGACAGTTGATATGAACGACAAACTCGGGAAGACCTGCCGTGAATGCCAGACCCCCTGCAAGTCTGCGTGCAAAACTTCTTCTACCGTGGGCAACCAGGTCTGCGAGATCAGAAGAAAACCAGAACGCTTCATCTGGTAGCTCGTGGCGCTTTCCCGTATACTTCCCGCCTCAGTTCATCTCTTTGAGAGAGGCGGCTTTTTTATTCTTCTGGATATTTCCTCCGGGTCGGTTTTTTCTCTTGAAGAACCGGTTTACAGGTATCTGCAGGAGGTCCTCGCCGACCCCGCCGTTCCCGATGCGTTGCTTCGCCGCGCCTTGAATGTGGATGCTGCAACCTTCTCAGAAATCGAGCATGAACTCGAGCAACTCATTGCGTCGGGATGTCTGTTTACCGCTCCGCAGCTTCCGGCGGAAGATGCGTCGGCGCTGATCTTGAAGTCTCTTTGTCTCAACGTTGCGCACGAATGTAATTTTTCCTGTGCCTATTGTTTTGCACACGGAGGCGATTATCACGGTGAGACGACCCTCATGTCCGATCAGGTTGCCCAGGCGGCGATTGATTTCCTGGTCGAGCAGAGCGACGGACATCATAACGTGGAAGTGGACTTTTTCGGAGGAGAACCACTGATGGATTGGGATGTCGTTGTCCGTACCATGGACTACGCGAGATCTCATTATCCCGGCAAAAAATGGCGGTTCACGCTGACGACGAATGGTTCTCTGCTGCGCGAGGATATGTTCCCGATTCTCGAGCGTTATGATGTTTCTCTCGTCCTGAGCCTTGACGGCGGACGGGAAGCGAATGACGCTAACCGGAAATTCAAGAATGGAATGGGGACGTTTGACACCATTTTCAAACGCATTCAGCAGTTTACGGATATGCGCAGGAACGAGGGTGGGTATTTTGTCCGTGGAACATATTCCCGTAATACCCTGGAATTCGCGCAGAGTATCAAGGATCTGCACGCCATGGGATTCAAGTATATTTCAATGGAACCCGTCGTCCTCTCTGCAGATTCTGCTCTTGCCCTGCATGAAACAGATCTGCCGGCGATCCGCGCCCAATATGAGGAACTTATTGCCTATTTCCTGCATGAGATGCACGCAGGAAATGAATTCGATTTCTTCCATTTCAAATTGGACCTGGAAGCAGGTCCCTGCTTTGATAAACGGATCTACGGCTGTGGCGCCGGGGTCGAATACATGGCTGTTGCCCCAAATGGCGATCTCTTCCCATGCCATCAGTTTGATGGTGTCGCAGAATACAAGATGGGCAATGTGCTGGAGAATCCGGTGATCTGTCGTCCGGAGATCGTGCAGCAATTTGCTCATGCCAATTTCCTTTTTGCCAAAGATGGCTGCAGTACATGCTGGGCTCGTTTTTACTGCAGCGGGGGTTGCCTGGCAAACAACTATTCAACGAATAAGGATCTGCTGAAGCCGTATGCGATGGGGTGCGCAGTTCAGAAGGAACGTATCGAAGCCGCCCTGGCCGTAAAGGTGGCAGAGGCGACGTAGCGAAGAACCGACTTGTTTCGGCAACACGCCGGTGGAATATGATAAAAACCGCTGCAGCACGCGTACACTCTGTAGCGGTTTTTTTGTTGTTGATACGATACAAAAGGTCTAAATGGACAATAAAAATGGTGCCGAGAGGCGGAATTGA
>CAZEWU010000312.1:0-2049 GCA_964516155.1 uncultured Caldisericota bacterium | reverse complement strand
ACCTGTTTCTTGTTGATGGAAATTACGATCAGGCATTCGACCTCTGCATGGAAGCAACAGCAAAATTCGGCTGGTACAACCGCAATACCGCTTTCAACCCATATATGGTAGAGGGTAAGAAAACCGTTGCCTTCGAGATCGCCGAACAGCTTGACTTCGATGCGCCCGACAAGGTTATCGTCCCGGTCGGCGATGGATGTATTATCTCCGGTGTCGCCAAGGGATTCCGGGACCTGCTGGCATTAAAGCTGATCGACCATATGCCGCAGCTTATCGCAGTCCAAGCGGAGGGATGCGCACCGATTGCGCACGCCATTCAGACTGACACGGCAGTCGCATATCTGGACAACCCTTCTTCCTGTGCCGACAGTATCGTCGCAGGTATTCCCCGCAACCACCTCATGGCGGTACGCGATATCAGAGCCAGCGGCGGCGAAGCTGTCATCGTGAGCGACCATGAAATCCTTGATGCCATCGGGTTTCTCGGGAAGAACGAGGGCATCTTCGCTGAACCGGCGGCGGCAGCAGCCGTAGCGGCGTTGCGCAAACTCGCCATATCCGGCGAACTGCATCGTACCGACCGCATCGCCGTACTCGTCACAGGCAACGGCCTTAAGGACGTGCAGAACGCATTGAAGGTCCAGGGAACCAGCATGGTCGTTCCTCCCGACATCAAGGTAGTGGAAAAAGCTGTTTCCTCCGGTTTCTGATTTCCAGTCTGATCAGCAGAGCGTGCTCCACAGGAAAAAGCGGCTATCTTTCCTGTGGAGCATTTGGTTTCCACTTTCTGCCTTCCTGTTCCTTCATTCACAGAGGTATTCTGCACATTCAAGGCGGAATAGCAGCAATGCTGTTGATTTTTGTGAGTAATAATGCGTTGATTTTTGCCCACGAGACTGTAAAATTCAGCATGATGATTTCTACAGTTGCTGGAAGGAGATACTCATGCTGAGCCTGGAACTGATACGTCAACAACCCGACTTCGTAAAGGCCGGGATAGCGAAGAAAAATGAAGGACCCGAGATCGTCGACGAGATCCTGGCAGTTGATCTTGAGCGGCGTGATCTGCTGCAGAAAGCGGATGAGCTCAAGCACCATCGCAACGCAACCAGCGAGAATATAGCTGCACTCAAACGGACAAAACAGGACGCAACGGCGGCTATCGCTGAGATGAAAGAGGTCGGAACGCGCATCGGGGAGCTGGACGAAAAGGTCAAGGTCACAGACGCGCACTTGCATGATCTGCTCCTGCGTATCCCCAACCTGCCTCACGCCTCTGTCCCTTATGGCAAAAACGACAAAGAGAACACTGTTGTTTTCACATGGGGAGAGCAGCCGGTCTTTGGCTTTCAGCCAAAACCACACTGGGAAATCGGCGAGAGCCTGGGTATTATCGATTCAGCAGCAGGTGCCAAGATCTCCGGTTCACGGTTCTACGTTCTGCGTGGTCTCGGAGCAAAACTGGAACGCGCCCTCATCTCCTGGATGATCGATGTTCACGTCCAGGAAGATGGATACACTGAGATTCTGCCTCCTTATCTCATTAACCGGGATTCCATGCTCGGCACGGGACAGTTGCCCAAGTTTGCCGACGACATGTACCATACAGACACAGATGATCTGTTCCTTGATCCAACCGCTGAGGTTCCTGTTACGAACCTCCTGCGGGACGAGGTCGTCCGGGAGGAAGACCTTCCCATAAAGTATGTGGCCTATACCGCATGTTTCCGGAAAGAAGCTGGAGCCGCCGGGCGGGACACCCGCGGTATCATACGCGTTCATCAATTCAATAAAGTAGAAATGGTGAAATTCGTCAAACCGGAAGACTCCTATCATGAACTGGACCTTCTGCTTGACAACGCGGAAGGAATTCTGCGCAGGCTGAAGCTTCCATATCATCGTAGTAAAATGTGCACAGGAGATCTTGGCTTCACGGCAGCAATGAAATTTGACCCGGAAGTCTGGATGCCTGGGCAGAATCGCTATGTCGAGATCAGCTCATGCAGCAATTTTGAAGACTTCCAGGCACGCCGTGCCAACATCCGCTAT
>CAZEWU010000311.1:0-2055 GCA_964516155.1 uncultured Caldisericota bacterium | reverse complement strand
AAAATGCCGGATAGGCTCCTTACCGAGATAATTCCGTTCAAGGACAAAAGTAGGACTGGCAACAGCTTCTCTTCTGACCCCCATGGAACAGGCCAATGCTGATGTAAAAACAGTCTTTCCCGCTCCAAGCGGACCGATAAGACCTATAACAAGGGAATCGCGGACTCCGCTCGCCAAGGTCTCAAGTATGCAGCTGCCAAGCAGAATGCCGATGCCTTCAGTAGACTCCCGGCACCGGCTCAAAAACGGTATTTCAATATAAGTATCGTACATCATAGTTGGATTTTTATCTTAGCAAGATCGGCGCTTTTGTAAAATGCAACATGTCACATAATCACCAGTAAACGTGATGAACCATCAAAAACCTAATAGCCGGAATACTTGACAGCCCAGTCTGCCAACATATAATTATTTAGCACTCAGTTGTAGTGAGTGCTAACACATTCTCGTGTTCGATAGGAGGTATGAGAGTATGGCAAAGTTGGTACCAATTGGTGATCACGTAGTTATTAAGGTTGAGACAGCCAAGGAAACCGTGAAGAGTGGAATCGTTCTCCCCGATAGTGCTAAAGAAAAGCCGCAGCAGGGCACTGTCATGGCAGTTGGTTCTGGTGTAACGCTGGACAACGGCACAAAGATTCCGCTTGAGGTCAAGGAAGGCGACAAGGTTGTCTATTCCAAGTATAGCGGCAATGAAATTAAGCTGGATGACGAAGAATACGTTGTTCTCTCTCAACACGATATTCTTGCCATTGTCCGGTAAGGAGGAACTATCATGGACGCTAAACAGATTATCTTCGATGAAGAGGTCTATGAAAAAATACGTACCGGTGTTGACAAGCTTGCCGATACCGTCAAAGTAACCCTCGGCCCAAAGGGCCGTCATGTCGCTCTCGAGAAAAAGTTCGGGTCACCGTCTCTTTCTGATGATGGTGTGAGCATCGCAAAGGAAATCGAGCTCGCCGATCCCAACGAGAACATTGGAGCACAGCTCGTCAAAGAGGTTGCTCAGAAGACCGAGGACGAAGCCGGCGACGGAACAACAACCGCGACAGTTCTGACACAGATCATGGTGCAGGAAGGTATCAAAAATGTCACCGCCGGTGCCGATTCCGTTGCATTAAAAGCCGGTATGGATAAAGCGACAGACGCCGTCCTCGCCCAGCTGAAGAAAGCTTCCCGTTCCGTCAAGACGCGTGAAGAAAAGACTCAGGTTGCCACCGTTTCCTCCAAGCTTCCAGCAGTCGGTCAAGCAATCGCTGATGCAATGGAGAAAGTTGGCAAAGATGGCGTTATCAGCGTTGAAGAATCTCAGGGTCTCGAGATGAAGGTTGAAACGGTCGAGGGTATGCAGTTCGACCGCGGCTATGTTTCACCGTATCTTGTCACTGATCCTGAGCGCATGGACGTTGTGCTTAAAGATCCTCTCATTTTTGTCACCGATAAGAAGATCACCGCAATCCAGGAATTCCTGCCCGTCCTGGAGAAGCTCTCTCAGAAAGGACGTCCGTTCCTTATCGTAGCCGATGATATCACTGGTGAAGCACTGGCTACCATTGTCCTTAACAAGGTTCGTGGAACATTTACCTGCGCTGCGGTCAAAGCCCCGGGATTTGGCGATCGCCGCAAAGCAATGCTGGAAGACATCGCTGTCCTGACAGGCGGTAAAGTTCTCAGCGAAGATCTTGGTCTGACGTTTGAGAAAGTTACTGAAGACATGTTTGGTTCAGCTGATGAAGTAAAGGTCGACAAAGACAATACGACCATCGTCGGCGGCCATGGCTCCAAGGATGAGATCAAGGCTCGCATTGCTCAGATCCGTAAGCAGATCGAGGACACAAAGTCGGATTATGACAAGGAAAAACTTCAGGAACGCCTTGCCAAGTTGGCTGGTGGTGTCGCCATCATCAAAGTCGGCGCACATACAGAAACAGCCATGAAAGAACTCAAGCACAGAGTTGAGGATGCCGTTTCGGCCACCAAGGCCGCTGTCGCCGAGGGTATCATTATCGGCGGCGGTGCTGCACTGGTAAAGGCCTCGAAGGCTATTGACGA
>CAZEWU010000310.1:0-2062 GCA_964516155.1 uncultured Caldisericota bacterium | reverse complement strand
CGGGTTCGACGCCAGAGCGGCTGGGTGCGCGGTTCTGGTCACGGGCGAAGGGTGCATTGATGCCCAGACTGTCAGCGGCAAGGCTCCCATCCGTGTTGCACGGCGTTTTCACAAGATCAACTCCGGCGGCATCGCGATCGCCATGGCGGGGACCATAAGTGCCCGCGTGCAGCTTCGACAGGCGGGGATTGATGCGTTTGTTGCAATTGAAGACCGTCCGATGAGCGAACATGATGCCGTGGAAAACGGCGAAGCCCTGCTACGCCAGGCAGCGGGTGAGCTTGCGCATCTGCTTGCACTGACTATGCATTGACCATCGTTTTATGCTGGAGTTTTGTGCTAAAATCTTGCTGTTCTGCGGCCGAAAATCCTGCAGGGAGGAATGTGGTAACATGACCGACGAAGAAGAGTATGAAAAGGCGAAAGAACGCGTTGAGGAAATCAAGGGTTTTTATGCTCATGCGTTTATTTATGTGCTTGTCAACCTGGCGCTCATGGTCCTGAATCTTATGACGCGCAAGCAGACTGACGGCGTGATCTGGTTCATCTGGCCTCTGATCGGCTGGGGCATCGCTCTTGCCGCACACGCCGTCTCTGTTTTCGGCGTCGGACTTTTCCTCGGCCACAGCTGGGAAGAGCGTCGCATTCAGCAGGAACTGAACCGTCAGCATACGATGCGGCATGAGTGATGACGCTGCTCAGCGCAGGCTGCAGCTTCGCATGGCGGCGGTCCGCGATTTTCGCGACAACGTCATCGCCTTTATTCTTGCTGTCCCCATCATTATCCTGATCAATCACTTTACAACCCCATCGTATCACTGGTTCTGGTGTGTTGTGGACGGATGGGCTGCAGGTCTTGCGGTCCAGACGTGGGGGGTCCTGTCTCCAGACGGGCCGTTGGGAGTCTCATGGGAAGAACGTATGATCCAGAAGGTCATGGAAGAGAACTCGCGGCGGGGAAAGGACATCAGCACAACACAGCACCGGGCGAACCTGACGGAAAAGTAAAATCTATAGAAAACATTGCTTTTTATTCCTCATGGCGCACTGCGGCTGTTCCTGAAAATGAATGGGAAAGTAGCTTTGTTCAGAGCATTTTCAGGAAAATGCGGAGTCGCTGCAGCTTCCAGAATACTCTTGACTTTATCAGGTATTCTCTGGTATACTGCTTGCAGGTAAACAGACCCTGAATGCTCGGGCTGTAGGTACCTGCGACTCTCGCAACGATTGCGGTTCGTTCAGGTAATACAGAGCACAGAGGAGCGGGAGAGGTTCATATCTCTTACGAAGAGAGAGGAGGTATCCCATGTCCAGAACAGTTCTCATGATTCTCGGGATCGTTATCGTAGCAATGGGTATACTTGCGGTTTTCAAGGTGATGCCGAGTGTCGTAGAGCCGATGTGGCATGCGTGGGCCAAGATCGTTGTCGGTGTGCTGGCCATCGTCATCGCAGCATCCGATACCAGAAAAGCATAGACCAGAGATCGAAACCCGCTGTGTGCCTTCAGATTCTGTCTGAAGGCACACAGACGCTTTTGAACTTGCGTATATAAGGAGGAGGGAGGAAGGAATCTCCTGTGATCCGCAACCAATGGTACGTTGTTCTTGAATCGCGCGAGGTGACGAAAGGACATGTCTGTGCCGTACGGCGCATGGGGCGGGAACTCGTCCTGTGGCGTGACCACGATGGGACGGTCCATTGTCTGGCGGATCATTGTGTCCATCGTGGTGCCGCCCTGAAGTATGGGAGGATCCGGGGCGACTGTATTGAATGTCCCTTCCATGGACTGCAGTACGCCGGCGACGGTCACGTGACCGTCATCCCGGCAAATGGAAAGGCGTCTCCTGTTCCGGAGAACTTCCAGGGCGAAGCTTTCACGGTACGTGAAGCCCATGGATACATCTATCTCTGGTGGGGTGAATCGTGCCTACAGTATCCGGAACTGCCTTTTATCCCGGGACTTGATGATACGAGGTTGATCTATGGCACATGGCGTGATCCCTGGCATGCGTTCTATACCCGTGCGATCGAAAATCAGCTGGATGCCGTTCACCTGCCGT
>CAZEWU010000309.1:0-2072 GCA_964516155.1 uncultured Caldisericota bacterium | reverse complement strand
CGATCCGCGTCGGACTGGCCGGAGCAGGTTTTGCCGTTCTGCCCGGACCGCGCGGGATAGCCCGCGCCGAAGGAATCATGTCAAAAAACGTTGCTATGACGATCACTACAGCGATTATGATCTTATTGATTCGTTTCATGTTTTCACCATGCCGTCCACGTTTCATGCCCGGTCTTGCCGGGAGATGATACATAGACGAGGAGACCGGCTGCCGGGTTCCCGGCAAATTGACGTGTCCAGGGGTGAGAACGCTTGACCCGCAGCCAGCCGATGATAGCATGACTCAAAAGACAATACCGGAGAACAGCATATGGAATCCTCATACACCGCGCCGTTTGCACAGGCATACAACCAGCGATGGACCGGGTTCGTCGCACTGATCGGGCCGAAGCTGCTGGCTCTGCATCAGGAGATCTGCCCTCATGGCGAGCGCTCTCTGCTGGATGTCTGCTGTGGAACAGGGCAGCTTGCCCTTCAATTCCTGCAGGCGGGATATGTCGTGACCGGGCTGGACAACTCGGAGCCCATGCTTGCTCATGCGCGCATCAACTGCGCTTCGTTCGTCTCGTCCGGCGAAGCGTCATTTGTCTTGGGGGATGCTGCAGACTTTTCCATGGCGTCGCGGTTTGGGCTTGCCGTATCAACGTTTGATGCTCTCAACCATCTTTCAGGGATTGATGCACTGCTGTCGTGTTTTGCCTGTGTGCATCAGCATCTTCTGCCCGGAGGCATGTTTGCCTTTGACCTCAACACGGTCACGGGCCTGCGACGGTGGAACAACATCAATGTCGAGGACACTCAGGATGCGATGATCGTCAACCGTGGCATGTACGATGAAGAGAAACGCCAAGGCCGCATCAGGATATCGGGTTTCGTCCGTCAGGAATCAGGAACCTGGCTTCGTTTTGATGAGACCTTTGTTGAGAACGCGTGGTCGATACGCGAAGTGACCTCGGCGTTGCTCGAAGCAGGGTTCAGCGCTGTGTACCATGCGCGTTCCGCTGACTTGACAGTACCGGTTTCCGAACCCGAATCGGAAGCACGGATCTTCTTTGTGGCCCGGGTCTAGGAAGAAGAACACAGACCCTGCGGTTTCGAAGTGGATCGACAGGGCCCTCACCGCGGCCGGCGTCAATTGCCGGCTGTTGCGGGACGTTGAGGTTCGCGGGTCTTGAACGTAATATCCTCTCCGGGCATCAGTGTGTCGTCAGGGGCGACACGCACGATCCGCGCATGGTACAATGTTCCCGCCTTCAGTTCAGTGACTGTGATGTCGACATTGTAGGTCATGCTGCCAAGGAGCGGTCCTTTCCTGTCTGTTGCAAACTCATAGGTTTCCGACGTGCCATATTCAAAAAACCAGAGAACCGACCGGGTGTCGGGGTTCACGGTGCCGTTCAGTACGGCGCTGGACGATGTGACCCCGGATGCAGCAAGAGTCCGGACAAGGCTGGTTTCTTCAGTTGTTTCGGATTCGGCATCGACGGCGGCAGGATTGACAGAACTCCTGGCTGTAACGGCCGGGCTGGCGACGACGGCGATCTTTGCAGGCGCTGCGGGCTTTGGTTTGGGTGCCGCTGCGACAGCGGTCGTCGTCTTGACGATGTGGTAGTATTTCACATAGGTCCAGGCGCTGAACAGCCAGTCGAGGGTCGTTCTCTTCCGATCATAGGTGTGAGCGTTGAACAGGGGCTGGCCGTTTGATTGCTTAGCGGAGACGATGGCCGCATGCCGAAGGCCCCACCAGCTTCCAAAGATGGCCACATCGCCAGGCTGGAGAGCGGTCGGCGCAGACTGTCCGGGGGTCTTTTTCCAGACGGTCGCTTTCAGCGTTTTTGTAAGGAAGGCGTCCAGGCTGGAGCATTGAGCGATGCTGCCTTTCTTATCGGCAGAGGAACTGCTTCTGAGACTGAGTCCACCGGCGATGAGGCACTGCGAGACAAAGTTGGCGCAATCGTTGAACCCGTAGCTCAGAAATCCGGGGTTGCGCTTGTTCCACCACTTGTCGGCATACTGGACCGCTTTGACGGGATCGTAGGCGGTGGCCGCAGCAGCAGGGGCAGGGGAGAGAA
>CAZEWU010000308.1:0-2073 GCA_964516155.1 uncultured Caldisericota bacterium | reverse complement strand
ACTCCAGGCAACCACAGCCGTGTCAGCATCGAAGATTTCCTGAAATTTTTAAAGCAGTACAACATGCCCGTGCCGGCCGAGTTTCAGCAGTCGGACAAGGTCAAGGTCCTGATTGTCGACGATGATAAGGAGATGGTCAGTTCGATCCGCCGGGTCCTGTCTTTGAAAAATATTTTTGAGATTGATACCGCTTACGACGGGTTTACGGCCGGGCAGAAGTTCGCGGAGTTCAGGCCCAAGCTGATTTTGCTTGATACCAAGATGCCCGGAATGGACGGCTATGAGGTCTGCCGGCAGATCCGCAAGGATGCCAACGGCAAGGATGTGAAGATTATCGTCGTATCCGGCGCCCTTGATATGGACGGGATGGAAAAGATCATGCAGCTTGGTGCGAATGATTATCTGACCAAGCCGTTCCGCAACGAATTCCTGATGTTGAAGGTGGAGCGCGTCTTAGGGCTCTGATCGTCATTGTCTGAAGGGAGATTGCCACGATGCCAAAGCCGATCCATGTTCTTGTGCTGGATGATGATCGGGAGCTGTTATTTTCCATCCGACAGCTGTTTGATTTGGAGCCTTACGAAATCTTCACCACCACCCATCCTTTTGAGGCCTTGGGGGTCTTAAGTCGCGAGCCTGTCAAGGTCGTGATCAGCGATCAGCGGATGCCCATGGTGTCCGGCGCCAATTTCCTCAAAGAAGTCAAAGACAACTTTCCAGATATTATTCGGATCTTGTTTACCGGCCACGCGGACACGCATTCAGCGGAAGATGCGGTGAACAAGGGCCAAGTTTTTGCCTTTTTCAGCAAACCGTGCGAGCCGGATACGTTTATTGCCGCCGTTCGTCGAGGAATTGCGGCCTATGATGCAGCGGTCGAGACGCGTCGGGTCCTGGAAGGCGTGCGGACGCAGAAACCGGCCATGGCCAGAGCCCTGAATGACGCAAAGGCGAGCCTTGAACGGCTCAAGCGCAGGGAAGCGGGCGCAATAACGCCGGAGCAGGAGCGCCTGATTTCGGATGTGATCGGTAATCTGGAGAAAGTCTCGAACTTTCTGGAGAGCATTCAGAAGGGTTGAGGCAGACAGCGTTCTTTTCATGGTCCAAACCACCGGAGGGTTTATGAGACAGAAATGGGCATGGGCGTCGCATGGAGTGGTGCTGGTAGCGGTGATGTTTTCGACCGCAGCCTTTGCGGACGTGGTGATCCTGAAAAGCGGGTACGTGGCGGAAGGCGTTATCACCGACAAGACAGACGCGTATCTTGCCATGGTTCCCTCGGACCGTAACGGCGCCAAGACTTATTATCTCGCCGACCGCATTGACAAAGTGAACGGGAAGTCGTATCGCCAGTTTCGTCTCGCAAAGAACGCGCTTGTCACACAAAAATTCCGTTGCCAGAAGGGACAGAAATATCCGGTCGTGACGCTGACGCTGAAGAGCGGACGCGTGGTCACGGGGCAGCTTGTGAACCGGGATTCGCGTTATTTCAGGATTCTTGTTCAGGATCAGGACCGGGCAGAAGAATTCCTGCTTGAGGATATTGCCAGGGCGGAATAAGAGCGTTGTTGTCCTGCCTTTGAGAAGATCAGGGAGTGCCTTTCAGGTATTGGTCCCGCCAGTGGGGCTTGTGAACGACCTGGAATGGGGCTGCCAGGCAAGCTTGCCATAAGGATTACCTGCTTTAAACTTAATTAGAATTGTTCCAACAATATGCAGTCGCATCGAGATGCCCCTGCGGATTCTTAAAGTAGATGCAGCGGTTGTCGCGATTTATTATGGGACAACATCCCGTTGAGCAGCTGTCAAGCTTCCATCCAACCAAGGTCTCGCTTGTCTTGCAGCATAATTTTAAATTAACGGAACCATGATGAATCGTTGCTGTCGCCGCACGGAGGAGGCTTGAATTTTGACATGTGGCCGGAACTTTACACTCCACCTCACAGCCGGTCTGGCCGTGTTGCCGATTGATTTCTCCGTATTCATTTAGACATTCGCGATCACTGTAGCCGCAAGGGGAGCCCGAACCGGTGCAATGAGAGGCACATGTCCCGGTTGCATTTTCACATCGCC
>CAZEWU010000307.1:0-2074 GCA_964516155.1 uncultured Caldisericota bacterium | reverse complement strand
GTGCTTGAGACGAATCCTTTCTCCACCAGCCGCGCAAGGAATGTCAGGACCGACGTGACCTTCCATTTTCGTTTGTCTTTCAGCTGCTCGCACACGTATGCCGACGTAACGGGCTCGCTCGCTTCCCAGAGGATCATCATGACCTCGAGCTCCGCATCCGGCAGACGCTTTATCGTGTCCCTGCTGCTCATGCTTTCCTTCTTTCTACACTAGTAGAATAACTTGCATATTGATTCTACAAATGACGAATAAAAAGTCAAGAGCGCTACCGGCAACTTGAGCGGACTGAATTCATCACGCTTTTTCATTGACTGGACGCAGTAAGAACAGTATGATAAGTTGCACAAAACGTACAGAACGCACAAGGGAGACTACAGATGAAACAACCGAAAGGGAAATACCTCTGGACCGCAAAGGTCGGGGACAAGGGACAGATCGTCATCCCCAAAGAAGCACGCGACGTTTTTAACATCAACCCGGGCGACACCCTGCTCCTCTTCGGCGATGAAGCGCAGGGGATCGCCATCGCAAAATACGACACCTTCATGCAGCTTGCCGATGCAATCCTGAAAGCACAGAACACGAAAAAAGGAGACAAATGAACGCAATAGAGATCACCGGGCTCACGAAAAAGTACGGCGAGCGGACGGCGGTAAAATCGCTGAACCTTTCGATCGAACAGGGCACATGCTTCGCCCTGCTCGGCGTCAACGGGGCGGGCAAGACGACAACGATCAAAATGCTGTCCTGCCTGACAAGGCCTACCAGCGGCGACGCGGTGATCCTCGGCAAGAGCATCCTGTCCGAGCCGCAGGCGGTCAAGGAAGTAATCAACCTCTCGCCGCAGGAAACAGCCGTAGCCCCCAATCTTTCCGTGCGGGAAAATCTGGAACTGATCGCCGGGATCTATGGCAGCGACCGCACCGCTACGCGGGAGAAGACGGACAAGACCATCAGAGACTTCGATCTCGCCGAAGTAGAGCGGCAGAAGGCAAAGACGCTTTCCGGCGGCTGGCAGCGCCGGCTGAGCATCGCCATGGCGCTGATCACCGCGCCGCAGGTCCTGTTCCTTGACGAACCGACGCTTGGACTTGATGTCCTTGCAAGGCGCGAACTGTGGTCGGTCATCGAAAAGCTGAAGGGGAAGGTCACCGTCATCCTGACCACTCATTATCTCGAGGAAGCGGAAGCACTTTCAGACAGGATCGGCATCATGGCAAAGGGCGAATTGAAAGCGCTCGGGACGGCGCCGGAGCTGATTGCCAAGACAGGAGCCAAAACATTCGAGGACGCTTTCGTGGCTCTTGCCACCGGATCGGAGGCAGGCATATGAGATCCCTGATATTTGCTTCACGCAACCGCAAGGAGATGCTCCGGGACCCGCTGAGCCTTGCCTTCGGTATCGGATTTCCGCTGGTCCTCCTGCTGCTGCTTTCCGCCATTCAGGCAAACATCCCGGTCAGTCTGTTCAGGATCGGGAAGCTGGCTCCCGGCATAGCGGTGTTCGGCCTCTCGTTCATCTCCCTCTTTTCCGGGACCCTGATCGCCAAAGACAGAACCTCCTCGTTCCTGATGCGGCTGTTCGCCTCGCCGCTCTCGGCGTCCGATTTCATCCTCGGCTATACGCTGCCGCTCCTGCCCATGGCGATCGCGCAGAGCGCCATCTGTTTCCTTGCATCCTTCTTCCTCAAGCTGCCGGTGACAGGAACCGTGTTGCTTGCGATCGTCGTCCTGATCCCTGCCGCCGTTCTCTTCATCGCCATCGGACTGCTGGCAGGCAGCATCTTTACCGACAAACAGGTCGGCGGCATCTGCGGCGCGCTGCTGACCAACGTCAGCGCATGGCTGAGCGGAACCTGGTTTGACCTGAGCCTGGTCGGCGGCGCGTTCAAGAAGATCGCCTACGCACTCCCGTTCGCCCATGCCGTCGATGCGACGCGTGCCGCACTGGCCGGCGATTACGCATCGATCTTCCCGCATCTCTGGTGGGTCATCGGGTACGCGGCGGCGGTCATGATCATCGCCGTCGTCGTCTTCAGGAGGAAAATGAACAGTGACAGCATGTGAGACAGGA
>CAZEWU010000306.1:0-2083 GCA_964516155.1 uncultured Caldisericota bacterium | reverse complement strand
CCAGAAATGAACCCGGCCAAGCATGCGGCGTTGTGTCAGAACACAGTTGCGTGTTCCATAATAGAGCCGTTCCGGTTGTTGGACAAGAACCGACAATGATCGTCCAAGAAATCGGACACGCCGCCGGTTAGCAGAAGGATGCAGAAGGCGGCTGGCAGGAACGGCATATCCATTGAATCCCGCCTTTGTCGCCCTGAGAGTGAATTCGGTATCGTCATACCAGCCGAAAAGCGATGCATCAAAGCATCCTGATTCTTTCAGAAGAAGCGCAGGAACAAACAATCCAGCCATTCCGCACGCATCAAACCTGAACTGCTCCTTCTGATAACACTCTCGTGGAATCGGGCGAAGCAGCCCGGAGGATCGGTTGTAGGAAAATGCGTTATAGAACGGCAATTCGGGATGTGTCATCTCATAGCATACAGAGCGGAAAAATGTTCTCGAACCGGATGCCGGGATCAATTGGACAAGGCGTGACAAAGCATCGGATTCGACGACAGCGTCATCATCGATCATCCATACCCAGTCGGCACCGAGTTCAAGAGCTTTCTTTTGACCGGCGGAAGCCCCGCCGGCGGGTCCCTGATTATGCTTCAGACGAACAAGCGCCAATTGCATAGTCTGGCTTCCATCAGGAACAAAAGGAATTCTGGAACCATTGTCGACAAGGACAACCATATCAGGCTGGACTGTTCCCTGCTGCAGACTGACAAGACATGCGGCAGCTGCGGCAGGGCGGTTCATTGTTACGACGACGGCAACGATCTTCATGATCTTCGGTTACGAACATTCCGTTTCATTGTTTTATTCCACCGTAACGCTGTTCAGGAATTCTGTCGTGGGCAAAAACTGCCGGTCTCCTATTGAGGCGGAAGAACTGCACTGAACAACGGAGCAATCTTCGTACTCAGCGCATCTTCTGGTGAAACAACAACGTACGAAGTTCCATCAATATTCCTGGGAAGTCCCGGGAATGATATGGTCGTCACGTTCTTATCCGTCGTATCCTTGAATGTCAGAGCCAGGCGCAGCATATCGTTAGGAAGGAGGTCCGTCGTAAGAGCACTTTCGACGGCGCGTATGACGGGTGGCAGCTTCCAGACATTACGGATACTGACCGTCTGTGCTATGACTGCTTTTATGAGGTTCTTCTGCCGCGCTACCCGGCCGTGTTCTTCTCCGTTCCAGAAGCCAAAATCGCCAACGGCGTCCATACGGAAACGAGCGTAGCCCAGGGCTGTTTTGCCATCCATGTGCTGGACACCGGGTTTCAGATTGATGTTAACATCGACCGCCCTGTAGTGCATAGCCTCTTCAACGTTGATCGTTACTCCGCCAAGCGCATCGATGATCTTCTCAAATCCTGCAAAATCCGTCTTGGCATAATAGTTGATGGTAATGCCGGGAATGATCGATTGAATGGTCTTTTTGAGAAGGGGAATCCCACCATCAGAAAAGTAGTTGGGATTGGTCGTCGAATTGATCTTGTCGTAGCCATGACCAGGGATGTTCACGTGTAGATCTCTTGGGATAGACATGATCCTGATCTTCTTTGAAACAGGATCAAGCCCGAGGAGAATAATGCTGTCGGAGCGTCCGGGATCGTCTTTCTGGCGTGAGTCGCTGCCAAGGAGAAGAATATTAACGCGCTGATGCAGGTTCAGCGTAGAACGGGTATTCGTGGAAGCGGGATTAACGCTGTGTAACGAGTTGTAAAGTGACCAGATGCTATAGCCGGCAAATCCTATCGCTGCCATAAGAACAATAATGATGACAGCGAGCACTGTCCGCCGGACACTATGATGCCTTGCTGTTTGAGGCGACGTCTTCCTAATAGTTGTCATATGCGAGATCCTTTATGCTGATGATAGAAGTAAAGAAATCATACGCTGTTTGAGCGCAAGATGCCATAGGCTTGTTCAAGCTTTTGTCACCATACGACGTCATGAAAACAGTACTGGACATAGGAAAGCAGGTTCGCTGCTCGTAGGAAGAGGACGTTGCCCCATTGGAAGCGTACAGAGAAAAAGCGAGAGAAGACTGCAGGAGAAATATCCGTTTGCCATACTCAGGAGCAATAAAA
>CAZEWU010000305.1:0-2093 GCA_964516155.1 uncultured Caldisericota bacterium | reverse complement strand
CCCCACCTGGCAAGGCTGCTGATCCGGCGGACGAATCGTTCCTTCGTCGTCCTGACGATGCTCATGGGAGCTCTCGTCGTCGTCGTCGGTGACCTGATCGCCCGGTCGATCGGTGCCTCCGAGATTCCTCTCAATACAGTATTGTCTCTGTTTGGCGCTCCATATCTTATCTGGCTGGCTGTCAGGTCGCGGAGGGTCTCGTGAACCCTTCGCTCATCAGCCTCAGAGATGTCGGAATGGGCTACGGCGGTCCGGAGGTCCTGACCGGGGTAACCATGGACGTTCCACGCGGACAGATCGTTGCCCTTGTCGGGCGGAACGGAGCCGGAAAGTCGACGCTGCTGCGGACGATGCGTGGGTTCCTGTCGCCGTCGCACGGGACCGTCCTGATCAAAGGGCGGTCTGCTGCATCATTCCAGCCCGGCGCTCTCGCCGCCGCCGTCGGATTCCTGTCGCCGGCTACCCCTCAATCGCATATCACCGTTGATGAAGTTATGGAACTCAGTTCTCTCGGCCGGCTCCCGTCTCTGGATGCGTTCCTGGCGTCTGACCATCCGGCGGTGTTCAGCGAGGTGTATACATTTGGCAGACGATTCATGGACGCCATGTCGTCCGGCCAGCAGCGCAAAGTCATGCTGCTCGCCCTCGTCGCCCAGTGGACGGACGTTCTTCTCATGGACGAACCGGAGCTGCATCTGGATCTGCCGAGCCTTCGCTCTCTGTATGCACTGATCCGCTGGGCAACTGCGCGGGGGAAGTCCGTCGTTCTTTCGACGCACAATCTTGAAACGATCCGTACGCTGCCGGATCGTCTTTACATGGTCAAAGCCCGGTCCGTCTGTGAAGTTTCCCGCAGCGAAGAGACGATCGAGGCGCTGTTTGAAGATGAATGATTCCTGCAGGAAACCGTGACCCGGCGGCATGTACGCTCTGGTGTCTCCTGGTTATACTGTTCAGGAAAGGGAGAGCCGTGAACGCGACGGGGCTGTGCCTTTTCACAGTAGGCTCTGGTACCTAGACGGAGTCCGGGGAGGAATCATCGTATGAGTGCGATAGTCTATCTGGACAACGCCGCGACGACAGCTGTCGACGCGGAAGTCCTTGCAGCGATGCTGCCATTTTTCACGGAACAATATGCCAACCCCATGACCTATGGGCATTCGTCTCTCGGGGATACGGCGTACGAGGCATTGGAGAAGGCGCGGGCGCAGGTAGCTGCATTACTGCATGCGCAGGCGGACCAGATCATTTTTACCGCCGGCGGCACCGAATCAGACAACACGGTGCTCAAGGGTGTTCTCGAGTATGCTTCGCTCAACCGTTTTCACGGCAAGGCGCACCTGATCACGACGCGGTTTGAACATCATGCCATCCTGCACAGCGCTGCGACGCTGGAACGGTGGGGGTATGAGGTAACGTATGTGGGTGTTGATGACAGGGGTTTTGTCGACCCTGATGATGTGAAACGCGCCATGCGTCCGAACACGGCGCTCGTCTCGGTGATGCACGCCAACAACGAGATCGGCACGGTGGAACCGATCGCCGCTATAGCGGCGATCGCCCATGAGGGCGGAGCTCTGATGCATACGGATGCCGTACAGTCTGTCGCCCATATTGAAACGGATGTGGACAGGCTCGGCGTGGACTTTCTCAGTCTGTCGGGACACAAATTCAATGGGCCGAAAGGCGTCGGCGCTCTCTATGCACGGAGCAGAGAGACTTTTGTGCCCTTTGTCGACGGCGGAGGACAGGAGTGGGGCATGCGGGGATCGACCCACAACATGCCCGGCATCGTAGGGCTGGGCAAGGCTGCCGAACTTGGGCTGCAGCGTCTTCCGACTGAGATCAGACGGGTCGGGGGACTGCGCGACCGGCTGTACCATACCCTGCAGGAAAAGATCGCCGGTGTCACGCTGAACGGAGCTGCCACGGAGCGCGTTCCGCAGAACCTGAATATCCGTATCGACGGCATCGATAACGAAGCGCTGCTGGTTGCCCTGAACGAGGAGGGGATCATTGCAGCGGGCGGGTCGGCCTGTACCGCGCAGGAGACCGTTCCTTCTCATGTGCTGACGGCGATCGGATGTTCCACC
>CAZEWU010000304.1:0-2115 GCA_964516155.1 uncultured Caldisericota bacterium | reverse complement strand
AAGCGCGATATAATTTTGCATCGTCTCTGACAGATTGCATGAGTTCAGCATAAGCCTGTTCAAGCAGTTTCTGCTTACGTTCCAGAAGCGCATTCCGCAATGTGACACGCATAGAGACTGCGCGGACATTTGCCCGCCGGTCTGCTGCTGCGCGATACTCTGCGAGAGAAGCAGCATTCTCTCTATTGATTCTGTTTTTCTCCTGCTCAACAAGCGCAGATACCTCAGCGGTAGCTGCCTCAATCAACGATGCTGCTTCCTTCTTCGCTTCCTGGAGAACCGCAGTCCTGAGTTCTTCAGCCTTCATGCCTCAGAGGCCTCAGAATGTTGCCGAGGCAATCCAGAGAACAAGCAGAATTCCAGACACCAGTGCAATGACTGCGTATGTTTCGACCAATGCAGGAATAAGGATCGCCTGACCGGATACGGAAGGCTGGCGCCCGGTAAGATTCTCTGCTGCAGCAGATGCCTGTCCTTGAAGGATGGCCGATAGCCATTCGACCAAACCAACACATACCCCTACCATTAGGTACGCAAGTCCTTTGGCATTGGAGACTGCCGTGCCCTTGGTCGCCCCGGAAAAAAGTACAATCATAAGGCCACAGACAAAGCTGTAAAATCCCTGTGTGCCAGGGAGAGCCATCATAACAAACATCTTGCCAAAAAGCTCGGGTTTTTCTGCGAGAACGCCGGCGGCCTGTGACCCAGAAGTGCGGATGCCGATGGCTGACCCAAGTCCTCCGAGCACGATCACGAAGAGAGCCCCCATAAATACCCAGAGCGATCCAAGCGATGTAAGCGACGTCGCAGAAAGCTTGAATGCAAATGAACTACCAAGAGCACTGACCATAACAAGCACAATACCAACAAGAACCGACCACAACGCCTCAAACCCCATTTGCGTACCTCCTAGGTTTCGGAAATCACCGATTTATCAACAACCTTAACAACCTCAGACGAAAAACCAAAGCGGTGGAACCGGGGGGCTCCGCTTTCATAGAACCGACCGAAAAACTCAAGCAGGATCAGACGGGCAGGATGAATAAATGCACTCATTGCGCTCATAAAGTAGTTTAGAAGATGCCCGAATAACAGTACCAGAGTACTCAACAGAATTCCCACGATCGGCATTTTGATGAGCGCCGCGATCATATTGAACGCTGCTCCCAGAAGAGACGTTGTCAACGCAAGCGCCATAAGACGCGAGTAGGAAAGCACATCGCCTAAGAACGATCCGACGCCGTACGAGCTTTGAATCCCATACAGGTTGACAATCGCTGACAGGACTTTGCCGCCTCCATGACCTTGTCGCGCTCCGCCAATGACCAGCAGAGCCAAACCAACAAACAAAGCAACGAGATACGCTACACGAAACGTCGCTCCCCATTTTGTGCCTATGAACAGCAGAGCCGAAAGAGCCGGGAGAAACAATAGCCAGCCGACACAGTCAAACAGAACCGCTGCGTAATCGTGCCTTCGCACTGCCTTGAGAATAGCAAGACAGACGCCATATAATTGATTGACCGCACCAACGATCCAGACAATGATGAGAAACTTGAAAGCCTCCTGCAGCGGATTAATGACAGTCATCGCAGAGACAAGACGGGCTACAGGATTATTCTTGCCAAGATACGTCGCCGAAATAAGATCACCGCCCCATGAACCAGTCAAGGCGCCCACGATCATGGATGCTACTCCACCATAGACAAAAACCATCATGAAATTTCGTACTCCGGTCGAGTTACGATATTTGTGGATGAAATAGAAACAGAATGCTATTTGAAACGCACCGTAGAGAACGTCTCCCAGACAAAGCCCAAAGAAAATCAGGAACGGAATAGCCAGATAAACTGTAGGATCAAATGACGAGTAGACCGGATAGCCGAACATATTAATGAGAAGTTCAAAGGGCTTTATCCATTTGTTATTCGTTATTGACACCGGCGTAACGCTGTCGTCTCCTGACGGTTCGTCTATCGCATAGACCACTCCTTCTGCTGCAGAGAGCAACCGTTCAAAGGAAGGAATATCATTTGCTCTGACATAGCCTGTCACAACGCTGCAATGTTCAGACCGCGTCATGTCATCAGCAGCATTCAGACGTTTTTCCTCATT
>CAZEWU010000303.1:0-2116 GCA_964516155.1 uncultured Caldisericota bacterium | reverse complement strand
CTCCATCGCTGTCCAGGTCTTCTTCCCCTACCTGATCATCTACCTGCAGAGCTACCTGAAGCTCCCCTCGTACGCCATCGTGCTGGGGATTGTCCTGATCGTGGCCTCGATCGTCAGCGTCGTCGGCGGCAACATCATCGACAAGGTCGGCAAGCTGCGCTTCACCCTGCCCGCCCTGGCAGTCATGGGAGCCGGGCTGGTCGCCATGTTCTTCGTCCGCACGGTACCCGCCGTCATCCTGGCCGGCATCGTCATGATGTCTGGGTACATGCTGGTTCTGGCCGCGCTGTCCGCCACCGTACGCGATTTCACCCCGCTCGACAAGGTGGGACACTTCCAGGGGATCCGCATGATCTTTGCCGTCCTCCTGCCCATGGTCATCGGCCCGTACATCGGGGCGGCGGCCATCAAGAACAGCCACAGCACCTACGTGGACCTGGGCGTTGTCAAGCATCTGCCCACCCCGTCCATTTTTCTTGCGGCAGCCGTGGTTCTGCTTTTTACCGTCTTTCCGATTGTCGCTCTGAAACGACGCGGGCATGCGGTATCCGCCGGCTCATGAAGACACAGTGGGGCGAAAAACTCGATAAGAACAGCATCCTGCCAGAGTACCCGCGACCGCAGCTGCAACGCAGCAGCTACCTGAATCTGAACGGTCCCTGGCAGTATGCGATCACTGAGATGGACGAGCCCCCGGCGACTTTTGACGGGGAGATCCTGGTTCCGTTCTCGCCTGAGAGCGAGCTGAGCGGCGTCGGGCGGCAGCTCCTGCCGGGACAGACCCTGTGGTATCGGCGTACCGTGCGCCTGCCGGCCGGGTTCAACATGGGCCGTGTGCTGCTGCATTTTGGCGCCGTCGATCAGACGGCGACCGTCTCTGTCAACGGGATCGACGTGTGTTCCCATGTCGGCGGGTACACTCCGTTCAGCGCCGACATTACCGCCTGTCTGCAGGACGAGAACACGATCCTGGTCAGAGTGCATGACGTCAGCGACACCGCCAGCTGCTCCCGCGGCAAGCAGAAACTCAAGCGAGGCGGCATCTGGTATACGGCGCAGAGCGGCATCTGGCAAACGGTCTGGATGGAGAGCGTTCCGCAGGAGTACATCCGCGCGCTGCGCATCACGCCGCTGTTTGATGACAGCGCGGTCGAGCTGACCGTGGTCGCCAACGGGTCCCATTCCTGCCGTGCCGACGTGGATGCAACAACAGTCACCTTCCTGTCCAACGAACCGGTGCGGCTGCCCATGCAGGGCTTCATCCCATGGACACCCGAATGTCCTCACCTGTATGACCTCACCGTCACTATGGGCGAGGACCGCGTGAAGAGCTACTTCGGCATGCGGAAATTTTCGGTCGATACGGATAATAATGGAATAAAACGCCTGTTCCTGAACAACCGACCGTATTTCCACAACGGCCTGCTCGATCAGGGCTATTACAGCGACGGCCTGTATACTGCGCCCTCTGACGAAGCGATGATCTTCGATATCCAGACCGCCAGAGACATGGGGTTCACCATGCTGCGCAAGCATATCAAGATCGAACCCCTGCGCTGGTACTACCATTGCGATCAGATCGGCATGCTGGTGTGGCAGGACATGGTCAACGGGGGCGGCACATATCCCTTCCTGACCGTCTCGGCACCGCTCGTGACCGGCATTCACGTCAGCGACCATCACTACCGCTGGTTCGCCCGTGAGGACGAAGAGGGACGCCGCCAGTATGACCATGAACTTGAGGAAACGGTCCGCCACCTGTACAACGTGGTCTCGATCGCCATGTGGGTCCCCTTTAACGAGGGGTGGGGGCAGTTCGACGCCGGCGACGCGGTGGAGCGCATCCTGCGCCTGGATACGACCCGGACCATCGATCATGCCAGCGGCTGGCACGACCAGTGGATCGGCGACATCCGCAGCCTGCATGTGTACTTCCGGCCCTACCGTTTTCATCCGGACCGGCTGGGACGGGCTGTCGTCCTCTCCGAATTCGGCGGCTACAACTTCCGCGTGAACGGGCACTGCTTCAGCGACAAGGACTTCGGGTACAAACGGTTTGAAACGGCCGAGGCACTGCTGAAGGCCTACCGGGACCTGTACAGGAACCAGATCCTGC
>CAZEWU010000302.1:0-2116 GCA_964516155.1 uncultured Caldisericota bacterium | reverse complement strand
TCATGACCGTGATCTCACGCTGGATAGCTTCGCCGTCACGAAAGAGTCTGTCAGAACGCGTCGCGTTTGTTTCCCAGGGAAGGACGGCAAGCATACGCGGCACAAGCCGGCCTGCCGTCTTGATGGAACTGTGCAGACCCCACGAGTGTGCTCCGATAGTCGCAATCACACTCTGCAGCATGGCATGGATCTCGACCGACGACAGATACAGCGGTCCGCGGCCGACACGATTGCCGATTACCGTGAACAGGAATGGGATCCGATGTTTCAGAAGTATCGGGAACGCGTGGGTATAGACATCCATCAGCCCGTCATCAAACGTCATGAGCAGCGCGTTGGATGGAACGTTCTCCTTGTGAGCAAGGAAGCCCGTAACCTGCGCCGGCGATACGAAAACGAACCCGGCCCCCTGAAGCCGGGTAACTATCTGGTCAAATCCCTGTGGTGTCAGTGTCCATACTGATTTGTTCGTTGCAGAAACATCATGAAATTCGAGAGCAACGACCCGGTTCCGATACAGGGAGACCGCGTGACCGCCGGGAGCAGAAGCTCTCGGCACGACAAGCTGTCCGGCTACAAAACCAGTGATGATCGTCGTCAGAACAATTTTGTGACAAAACATGGCAACAAGCCTGCGCATGACGGGAATAGTCCGGCTCAATGTACCGGCATACAGGATCCCGCCCCTCATGTGAATGGTATGACCGTTCAATCGGTGAATTTCTCCCAGCATACGAGCTCCTTCAATGCCTTTCGCGACCGTGGGTGATGTGGAGCCGTTTCATGCGGATACCCCAGAGCCATGATCACAACGACAGGGTTTTCAGATGGAATGTCCAGCAGAGCGCGGACCTCATTGCCGTCATAGTTTCCGAGCCAGCAGGTCCCCAGCCCCATCGACGCCGCCTGAAGAGAACAATGATCAAGGGCGATCGCGATGTCGACGACGGCCCCGTCATACCGGCTGCCGATGTTGTACCCTTTTCCGTTCATACAGGCGACAAGAAGAACAGGGGCCCGCTCAATAAATTCCTGCCCGCCGACAGCGTGTACCATAGCGCGTATGATGGACCGGTCCCGGACGACGACGAGTTTCCATGGCTGCAGGTCACAGCCCGAAGGAGCAAGACGCGCGGCCTCCAGAACTTCCTGTAATATATTTTCTTCAACAGGCCGGTCTTCATAAGACCGGACGCTGTGACGTTTTTCAAGAGCATCAAGCATCATACCAGCCTCCACGTCAAGGTGAGAAAGCATTGTACTCTGCCGGCAGGTTGCTGCAACAGTAAGGACCTCGCAGTTGCAGCACAATCCCTGCTGGACCGCAACGACGCTGAACTCTGTTTCTGCCTATAATATATGTATGAGATTATTACATACTGCCGACTGGCATGTCGGAAGCACGCTTGCAGGAATGGAACGCTTCGAGGAGACAGGAAAGCTGCTTGATGAACTCTATGCCGCCGCATGCTCCGAGAAGGTGGACGTCGTCATTGTCGCCGGTGACATTTTTGACAACCCCATGCCGGGCAACATCAGCCAGAAGCTCGTTTTTGACTTCTTTGCACGTCTGAGCTCGGCGGGCGTCCGTTCCGTAATCCTTGCCGGAAACCATGACGGCCAGGTCTTTGTCCCCAGCAAAAGCCTGCTCAGCCTGGGCACAGCCTCCGTCTTTGAGAAGCCATCCAACGAACAGTATCAGCTTGCTTTCCGTTCCCGGGCCGACGAACCGGTCGTCATCACGGCCCTTCCTTATCCGCACGAGCGCCTCATCATGCGGCTCAACGGGGTCACAGACGACGTGCGCGGCAACTATGCCGACAGCGTCAGCAACTTCATCCGCTGGCTCGCCGGCAAGATGGATCCCGCCGACATCAACATCTTCGCCGCTCACCTCATGATCGGAGGAGCGCAGCTGACGGAAACGGAACGCCCCCTGTCGGTCAGCCCGTTCTTTGAAGTACCGCCGCAGAATCTCCCCTCCCAGACAATGTACAATGCGCTGGGCCACGTCCACCGGCACCAGCAGATCGTCAAGGCGCCGGCCCGCACCGAGTACGCCGGCAGTATCTTCCGCGTCAACTTCAGCGAGGAAGGGACGCCCAAGGGGTTCAAT
>CAZEWU010000301.1:0-2125 GCA_964516155.1 uncultured Caldisericota bacterium | reverse complement strand
CTCCTGACGGGAATTTCGGTATTTCTGGACTGGCGAATCCGTACCTGCTGCTGAATGCCAACGCCGGAACCGACTGGTATCTCTCTAACAACGCCGGAACGTTCCGCGTCGGTTCTGCTGCGGCTTCAAGCGGGACAGCGGACTATCTGAAAATGACCACGGCCAGCAACTATTTCTACAAGCCTGTTTCCATCGGGGCGAGCTGGTCGACAGGAGAATCGGCGCTGCAGGTATTGGGTACAGAGAGTGTTGACGCCAGCACAACGGACGCAATAATGCCGGTGGGAACGCTTCGTCTGAAATCCTCGTCAGCGCAGTACATGTTTCTGGATGGCAATGAAATTGATGTTTACTCGTCTACGTCTCCCTGGCCCGCAACCTCACTGTATATTCAGCACAATTCCAAGGGAAACACGGTGCTGAATGAACACGGTGGCCTTGTCGGCATCGGAACACAGATTCCGACACACACGCTGACGGTCAAGGGCACTATCAAGGCCGAAGAGCTGCTGCTCGACACTGTGGCTGGTGCCGACTTCGTGTTCGAAGAAAACTACAATCTCATGTGCATCGACGAGGTGGAGAAGTTCGTCGAAGACCACAGCCACTTGCCGGGCATCGCTTCAGCGGCGGACATGCAGCAGAACGGCGTGTCGATGGGTGAGTTTCAGATTCAGCTTTTGCAGAAAATCGAAGAGCTGACCCTGTACATGATTGAGCAGAACAAGCGGATCAAAGACCTCGAACAGAAGTGCGGGCAGTAAAATGAAACGGCGGAAAGTAACAGTGAGCAGGCCGACGATAAGGCCACGCAGAAAAATATGGAGTTACATTATGAAGATTACGATAATCGTGGCGCTGCTGATCGGCGTTTGGTCTCTCGCGGCGCGCTGCAACAGCGATGCGCTGGTGGAGAATCCGAAAACCGTATCACCTGAAACCATTGTTACTGATGGTGGGAATGGATTATCAGAGTCTACTGACTCGCCCGCGACAGTGGACAAGAACACAGCTGCAGTCGCAACACCGAAATCTGCCCGGCCGGGTTCCAACGATACCAATGGCGAAAACGGCATTAATCCACAGGATACTGACGATGCGCAGATTGCCCGTGAAGTGAATGAGATCATGTCTCATGGAAGGGAAGTTTTCAGGCAGGAATGCCACGACTACGGTCCGACTGCTGTTCCGTACTTGCTGGATATGCTTCAGAAGCAGAAGCCGACCGAGGATGGAGGGAGAGTTGCGATGTGTCTTGGCGCAATTGGCGATAAACAATCAGTTGCACCTCTCATAGAACGGATTGAGTCCGTTAGAAAAGCTGGTGGTGGTGTAGGGGATCTTGTTCAATCGCTGGGGTACCTCGCGGCTCAAGGGAGTGATGATGCATTTCAGTTTCTTGTTGATAGTATTCAGCCTGTGAACTGGGATAGGAATGCGAAGGATCAATCTTTGCAAACGGCAGTCTGGGCTCTGGCCAAGTCCAACCGGAGTGATGCCATCGCTGCGTTGAAGCAGGTGTTTGGCCCATTGGAGAAAAAAGCGGCTACCCAGAAAGATCTGTCTGACCTTGAGCGAGAGATGCTGAGCAATCTTGGCCCGAATGGGATTTACGAGCACGCAGAGATTGTCAAAAAAACTGGAATTTTCGGGTACTACAACAGTGATGTGAGAAAACAGAAAGGGATCGGCCAGTCTGATGACGGCGCTCACATGGTGACGGAATGAACCGGATTCTTGTGGTCAACACAGCCCTGCTCGTTGTCGTCGTTTCTGTTCTATCAGGTTCTCGAAGCCGCGCATCAACGCCGACTATCTATTGGACCGCAACTGTTCACGAGGCCGTTGCGAGTTTCACAGACATGACGTTCAGGGACAAGATCAAGGCAGCAAACAACATAATTAAATATTGGGATGCCAATCTCCAAACGGATTTTGATACGGATACTGAAACTGCATGCACTGTGGCGAATGCGGATACACCGTGTGCGCTGAACATCGAGATGTCCGGGCCATTGGGCACATTCAACGATCCGGGGCTGGATACAATCGATAACGCAACAGAGGAAATTGCGATTTTGAATGTCTCCGTCCCACCGGCCGCATCACCCTACTATCGCGTTAA
>CAZEWU010000300.1:0-2127 GCA_964516155.1 uncultured Caldisericota bacterium | reverse complement strand
AACAGGTCGACCCGGAGTGCAGGAAGATGAATGGTAACAAGTGGTATATAGATAAGGAAGGATGCGAGGAGAAGAAGTCTGAAGCTGTTCCGGCCCAGCAGGAAGCTTCAACGAATCCTGTTCCGGAAAAACCGGAAGATACAAAGGAAACAGCGATGAATATATTGGGGAAAAGAATCCATGTTCTTCAGGACAAGGTGGAACAGCTTGAAAATGCTGTTCATGATCAGGAAATGCTCCGTATCCGGGAACAGGCAACCTTGCAGCGCGACAAAAGCTCGTATGAGGCAAGGACGAAGTCTGCCCTGTTCCTCGATCTGCTTTCCGTTGTGGATAGTTTTGAGCAGCTTGTTCAGCATGGAGAAGAAACGCAAGATGAATCCAGTTTATTAACAGGTTGCAGAGCTGTTCTCGGCCAGTTGAACCAGCTGCTCTCCCGGAATGGCATTCGAAAACTTGAGGGACTGGAAGGCAAACCCTATGATGCCTCGACCTCTGAGATTGCAAGGGTGGTCTCCGACACCAGTGCCGCCCCCAATGCTGTTATCAAAGTGTTGCGGTGCGGGTATAAACTGGGAGAATCTCTGCTGCGTCCTGCGATGGTGGATGTAGCTGCTGTATCGCCTGCACCTGTTGAAGGCAAGGAAGATGCTGATCACGAAGAGGGCAAGTCTGAGAGCGATACCTCGGATAAGAAGTGATGGAGTTTACTGGTTTTCTTTCTAGAGATTAGACTAAGGAGGTCTGATACATATGGAAGAGAAGATTATTGGAATAGACCTTGGAACGTCGAATTCTGCCGCAGCTGCGATGGTTGGCGGCAAGCCGACTATAGTGCCGGCTGCAGAAGGAGTAAGCATTGGAGGGAAAGCAGTTCCTTCCTACGTTGCTTTTACAAAAGATGGACAGGTCCTCGTCGGCGAGCCGGCTCGAAGACAGGCTGCACTGAACCCGCAAACGACGATTCAGGCAATCAAGCGTAAAATGGGAACTGATTATACGGTCAACATATATGGCAAGACATATACACCGCAGCAGATCAGCGCTTTCATCTTGCGCAAAATCAAGAATGACGCCGAGGCCTTCCTCGGGCAGAAAGTGAGCAAAGCCGTTATTACAGTTCCGGCGTATTTCAATGACGCACAACGTCAGGCTACTAAAGATGCTGGCGAGTTTGCAGGGCTTGAGGTCGTCCGCCTTGTAAATGAGCCCACCGCGGCATCGTTTGCCTATGGCATTGACAAAACAGAATCAGACCAGAAGATCCTGGTTTTCGATTTGGGTGGTGGAACGCTCGATGTCACAATCATGGAGTTTGGCGGCGGCGTTTTCCAGGTTGTCGCTACTTCGGGCGATACACAGCTTGGTGGAACAGACATGGACAATGTCTTGCTGAATTCTGTTGCAGATGACTTCATGAATCAGAACAGTATTGATTTACGCAAAGACCAGATGGCGATGCAGCGTCTTCGTGAAGGGGTTGAAAAAGCAAAAGTCGAGCTGTCGACAACATTTGAAACTACGATTAACCTTCCATTTATTACCGCTGATGCCAACGGCCCTAAACATCTGGTCATGGAGATCACTCGGGCGAAGCTTGAATCTCTTGTCCAGCCTATTATTGACAGATGTCGCGAGCCGATTAACAGAGCGCTGTCTGATGCTAAACTGACGCCGCAGCAGATCGATAAGATCATTCTTGTGGGCGGTCCTACACGGATGCCCATTGTGCAGAAGTTTGTAGAAAGCTATTTTGGAAAAGCTCCGGAACGCGGCGTTGATCCAATGGAGTGCGTTGCCATGGGCGCTGCAATCCAGGGTGGTATTCTGGCTGGCGAGGTCAAGAACGTTGTGCTTGTAGATGTGACGCCTCTGACTCTTGGGATTGAAACGCTGGGTGGGGTCTTTACTGAGATGATTAAGCGGAATACCCCCGTACCAACATCGAAAACACAGGTTTTTACGACAGCTGGAGATAATCAGACACAGGTGGAAATCCACGTTTTACAGGGTGAACGACCGATGGCGAACGATAATAAGTCGCTGGGTCGATTCATTCTTGATGGTATTGCGCCTGCGCGCCGCGGTGTCCCTCAGATTGAAGTCAGCTATGATATTGATACCAAT
>CAZEWU010000299.1:0-2132 GCA_964516155.1 uncultured Caldisericota bacterium | reverse complement strand
AGAGCAGCAGGAATTCGGCGCATGGTTCCTGGACCACGATGTGCGGCGCATCTTCGCGCCGGTGCTGGCTGGCATCAAGGCCACATCAGCCAGAAGCGTGACGATCGTGCCCTCCCCGGCGCTCTGGACTGTGCCGCTGCACATGCTTCTGATCGACCGAGGCGAACGGCTCGGAACATGGTGCTCGTGCCGGTACCTGCCGAATGCCGGGCTGCTCAGGCGACGCGCGCAAAGGTACACGGGCAAGGGGCTGGTTGTCGGCGATCCGCAGGGCAACCTGCCCTTTGCGCGCGAGGAAGCCGAGTATGTCTACCGTTGCCTGCCCGCCAGGCTGCTGTGCGGGCGAGCCGCAACGCGAGCCTCGGTGCTGAAGGCGATCAGGAAAGCGAGCATCGTTCACATGGCATGCCACGGCACGTGGAATCCGGAGCATCCCGACATATCCGGGCTCGAAATGGCTGACGGCCGCTTGGGTGTCTGGGATCTTTTCGGCCAGGATCTGTCGCACGTTCAACTCTTGTTCCTCATGAGCTGCGATACCGGGCGCGTCCGGGTGACGGGCAACGAATTGACCGGGCCGGCCATCATGGCGCTCGGCGCCGGCTGCCGGAATGTGATCGAGGCGGTCACGCCGGTATCGGACGCGGTCACGAAGGAGTTTGCCCAGAATTTCCATGTGTTCATGTCCGCTGGTGAACCGCCGGCAGACGCCTTCTCCTGCGCACTCTCGATGATGAAGACATCCGGCATTCCATTCCTGCAGTACGCGGCCATCAGGATGATCGGGTAGCCTGATCGATCGTTTTCTGCAATGAGCAGACGTTCGCTGGGTTATCTCTCCCAAGAGGAAATGCAAGCTCGGCATCTGCAAGAGATGCACTGAGCCCGGAATCGTCACTACGTTTGCCGCGAAAGGGAGACAATGACCAATGACTCATCCGATCTTTTCCACCTACAGCCAGGGCGAGAACCGGATCACATCGACCATTATCGCTGTTCTGGAGAGGCTGTCGTTCTCTCTCAGCGAGGCGATTCTCCTGTCTCTATGCCAGGACTCGCAGGAATCGCTGATGACCTTCACGAATCAAGCAGTCGGTCCGAGAAGCACGCCTGATGCTGTCATCCGCGCTTCCTTTGCCATCTATGTCGAAACCAAACGTTATCGCGATTGCCTTGACGCCAAGCAGATTCGCCGCCATCTCCAGATGCTGGATCGCGACAGAAAGGTTGAACAGCAGAGGCTGTTGCTTCTCACCCCTGATTCGCGGCAACCGAAGATTCTCTCTAGCATCAGGGATCCGCGAATCAGGTGGGCTTGCTTCGACGATGTGTTGGCGGCGATACAGGGCGTCATCAGGCCATTGGATGAATCCTTGGTTACCGACACTCCCACGCCGACGGAAAGGGAAGTGGAGCTACTCAGGGAACTGGCGAGATTTCTGATCGCCGAGGGGCTTATTGGCGCGAGGAAAGAGCAGGTTGTCGTTGTGGCGGCGCGGCTTGCCTACGATGAATACCGACGATTGGGCGTTTACTTCTGCCGACCCCATCGGCCGTTTCAGCCTTCCAGCCATCTTGGATTCTACTCGCAAGGGGCGATTCAGCGCCATGTCCCGCGAATCCTGGGACAGATCGAGAGCATCACTCTGAACGAAGCAAGCGTCAGGAAGCATGTTGATGCCGGTATTCGACGCCAGCTTGTCGCGTTGGTCGCCATGCTGAAGAAGGATCCGGCTGATCGGAAACGAGACGATGATCACGATTTCAAACGATATGGCAGTCGGCTCAAGGTCATGCTTCTTTCTCCACCGGACGCGCCCGAGACGCTGGTTCTGCCAGAGGAGATCCCTAATGACCTGCCTGCCGCGTTTGTTCGGAAGCAACGCTATATTGCTCTCAAGGCATTCGAGCAAGCGCCGGCGACGACATCCAGGCTCCTGGAACTCGACGCGCAGAGCAATCGTGAGTCGTGATGCCTCAGTGACCGCAACATATTCCCATGAGAAGTCCGTGTGACGTTCATACCGTCCATCGGACATCGCTGGGTAGTCAAGGGCAGAAGGCATCTCGAACGCGGAAACGATGAACTGGCGCTGAAAGCGTTCCAACGAGCCGCCGAACTGCAGCCATCA
>CAZEWU010000298.1:0-2143 GCA_964516155.1 uncultured Caldisericota bacterium | reverse complement strand
ATCTGCCGGGTGTGAGCAAGGACCGTGTTGCTATTACGAGCGAGGACAACGGTCTTACCATCAAGACCAGCGAGGCTGAACGCAAGGAAGAAGGGGATCTCCATACCGTCTACAGCGAACGGCTTGGCGGAACCTATCACCGATCCATGCGCTTTGAGGAACCCATCAATGCCGACGAGATCAGCGCTCATCTTGAAAACGGCGTTCTGCAGGTGACTGTTCCAAAGAAGAAGGACGAGAGCGCACATTCAATCCACGTGGACTGACCCTTCCCCTCTCAGCTCACGCTAACGATAAGCCGCTCCGGCATTGTACGTCGGAGCGGCTGAGTTATTTTCCTGCAAACTGATTGACAATCTGCATAGCTCCGGTATGATACTGAGTGGTTGGGGAGTAGCTGCCTGCATCTTTTGCAGGACAGGCTGCCGTCAGGACGGAGGGAAGACCTCCCGGCAGGCCGTTGAATTCAAAGTGCGAGACCGCCATGACATGAGTCGTGGGGGTCTTTTTTGTTTCACCCCCGGATTCACCGGAGGAATGATGAGCACACCAGACACCAGAACAGGCACGGCCGATAACCCGGACAAAGACGTCAGCATCCGGACGGATACTCCATGGACCGACACTCCCGAACAGCTCTGCAGTATGCTGCAGACAGACAGAGAATCCGGCCTGACATCCACCGAAGCTGCCCGGCGCCTGCAGCAGAATGGACCAAACCAGCTCATGGAAGCAAGAGGCAAAAGCCCGCTGCGATTGTTTGCGGAACAGTTTAACAGCGTCACTATCTGGATCCTGATGGCTGCCGCTGTTCTTTCCGGTTTCATGGGCGAGCTCGTGGACGCCATCGCCATCGTTGCCATCCTTATGCTTAACGCTCTTCTCGGTTTTATCCAGGAGTTCCGTGCCGGGCGCTCTCTGGCAGCGCTGCGACGTATGAGCAGCCCGACCTGTCATCTTGTACGCGACGGTCATCTCATCAATGCCGATACTCACGACGTCGTGACGGGAGACATCATCGTTGTCGAGGCCGGAGACCGGATCCCGGCCGATGCGCGCATCCTGACGGCGACACCCAATTTTGCCTGCGAGGAAAGTTCTCTTACCGGCGAAGCAACCGCCGTTCTCAAAGACACCAGGACTCTTGCAGCACCGGCGACAGCTATTGCCGATCGTTCCAATATGCTCTTTACCGGGACCTCCGTAGTTCAGGGCAAAGGCCTGGCAGCCGTCACAAGTACCGGCATGCAGACTGAGCTCGGACATATCACCGGGATGATCCAGCAGATCCCCGAGGAAAAGACTCCTCTGCAGCAGAAACTGGACACTCTTGGCAGGCAGCTCGCCCTTGTCTCGCTTGTCCTCGTCGCCGTCGTATTCGCAGTCGAGCTGCTGCGGGGAGGAACGTTTTTGGACACTCTGCTCATCGCCGTTTCCCTGGCGGTGGCGGCCGTTCCCGAGGGACTGCCGGCCGTCGTGACAATCGCTCTTTCCATGGGCGTTCAACGCATGGCCGGTCGCCATGCCCTTGTCCGCAAACTGCGCTCCGTAGAAACACTCGGGTCGACGACCGTTATCTGCACAGACAAGACCGGAACGCTCACCCGTAATGAAATGACAGTCACAACGGTCACGACGCCGGCCGCTGCCTATACAGTCACCGGCAGCGGCTACGGCCCGGAAGGATCTGTGCTCTGCGAAGGAAAGGCCATCGACCCGGTTCGCTGCAACGATCTGATCGCAGCCCTGCGGGCCGGCGTCCTGTGCAATGGAGCACAGCTTGTCAGAAATGACCAGGACCAGTGGTCCGTCGCAGGCGATCCTACAGAAGGAGCTCTGCTCGTCGCCGCAGGCAAAGCCGGTATCGACCGGGATACCACATGGCAGGAAGAACCACTCGTCACCGAGCTCCCCTTCGACGCTACCAGAAAATGTATGTCCATGATCCGGAAGAAAACACCGGATGACCTGATCGTTTATACCAAGGGAGCCCCCGATGTCGTCGCTGCTTTCTGTACCAGGGTCCTTTCATTCGAAGGATCGGTCCCGATGGATCCTGCGTTCCGGAAACGTATCCTTGCTGCCAACGAATCGCTTGCCGGCAGAGCACTGCGCGTTCTTGCGCTTGCCATACGGAATCTCC
>CAZEWU010000297.1:0-2166 GCA_964516155.1 uncultured Caldisericota bacterium | reverse complement strand
TTGCAACCAAGATCAGCTTCGTCAATGAGATGGCGAACCTGTGCGACGTGATCGGCGCCAGCATCGATGATGTCGCGCTGGGGATGGGACTGGATCCCCGTATCGGCCCAAAGTTTCTTCAGGCGGGGCTTGGATATGGAGGGTCGTGTTTTCCCAAGGATACCGCGGGTCTGCTGTCGGTGGCGTGTGTGGCCGGCACACAGCTTGGCGTCCTTCAGGCGACGAAGACTGCTAATGAACGTCAGGTGACCATGGCGGTCGCCAAGCTCGAGCGGTCGCTCGGTTCGCTGAGCGGCAGGACTGTGGCGGTCTTTGGTCTCGCCTTCAAGGCCGGGACGGACGATCTCCGCGAAAGCCGGGGCATGGCGCTTGCTCAGGTACTATTGTCACGCGGCGCCAGCGTGGTCGCCTATGACCCCGTTCTGGCGGGAAAGGCGAGCGACCTCCCGTTTCCTCTTCTTGACCCGATCGCTGCGGCAAGCGGAGCCAGCGCCATCGTTATCACGACCGATGACGAAGGCATGACCACGTTGGACTGGCACCGTATTGCGGGTGTCATGCGAGACAAGGTTGTTCTGGACGGCCGCAACATCCTGGATCCCGAGGCCGTCAGAGAGCTTGGCATGACCTACCTTGCCATTGGCCGGAGACAGGCGCAACACCTGATTGAACAGCAGGTCGCTGTTCAGGAAGAACAGACGGCATAAAATGAAGATCCCCGGGTTTCAGCTTGTACGGGTCATCGAGTTCCGGGTGGACGCGGCCCCGGTACGGGACGTCTGGAAAAACACGGGTCAGCCGGCGCTGTCGAACGGAGTCGCCATTGTGCCGTTCAGTGCCGCTTACGCCGGCGCTGTGGCGAAAGCCCGTTCTCCGTCGGAAATGGACGCTTTTTCCCTGATGGCCGACCGCGGGGAATCCGGCTGGCTGGCGCTGGACCCGTCAGAACGCATCGTGGGACACTGCTGGCGGATCGACAACAGGGGGGACGGGGTTGTCAGGAGTTCCGTCCCGATCGATCCGGGATGGGCCTATATGCACTACGGGTGGGTGGATCCGTCCCGGCGGGGACAGGGGATCCTGCCGGCTCTCATGTGCAGCAGCATGCTGCAGGCGCTGGCCATAAGCGGGTGGAGCGTCAGGGGCTTCTCCGCCGACATAGCGCCGGAGAATACTGCTTCGCAGAGAAGCGTATCAAAACTCGGGTTTGCCCCTGTGCACCTGTTCACAAGCGTCCGTGTTGCCCACCGGTGGTTTCAGGTTCAGGTGCACGACATCTCCGCAGAAGGCGAGGTCTCAGAGACATGATGAATCTGAGCATTCACGAACTGACCGAACGGGAGTGGAACGACTGGGACGCGTGGCTTATGCAGCAGGCGTGGGGATCGCCTTTTTCTTCTTCCTGGTGGCTCGCATCTTCCTGCAGCGCGTTGGGCGGATCGCCCCTGATCCTCGCCGCTTTTGACGGCCCGCGCCTGATCGCCGGGATGTCGCTGCGGGTCGCCGCGATGGGGCCGCTGCGTCTTGTCCGCCCGTCGCCCCTTTACAATCCCGTTATCCTGCCGGACGGGAGTTCCCGGCGCCGTCTGCTGGTACTGGGGGCTCTCCTGGATGCCATAGTCCAGCGGAGGCTCATCGTTCCCTCGCTGACCTGCACCCCCGACACCGTGGATGTGCGTGCGGCTGCCTGGAGGGAGTGGAGCGTCCTGCCGGAGTGGACCGTTGTGAACACACTGCCGGGCTGGAGCCTTGAGGCGTCGTGCACGCGCTCCCTGAGGATGAACGTGCGCAAGGCCGGGGACGCCGGTATCACAGCGGCGGTCGAGCACCCGGACGCGGCGCTCCTCGCCGGTCTCATGGAGATGTCCATGCAGCGGCACGGCGAGGGGGGCAGGATGACCGGGCGTCAGTTGAATACGTTCATGGAAGCCGCTGCGGACCGTGCTCTGTTTGTCGTTGTCCGTGCAGCGGACGGTGTGCCTGTGAGCGCGGTCTGCTACATGTGGAACAGCAGAGAAACGGCATTCGCCCTGTGGGGCGGAAGTTCCCCCGGAGGACTGTCGGCCGGCGCGTGTTCACTGGCATATGCGACGGGACTCTCCGAGCTGCGGCGCCGCGGTTTCCAGCGCATCGACTGGTGCGGCGGCAACCTTCCCGGCGTTTCGG
>CAZEWU010000296.1:0-2168 GCA_964516155.1 uncultured Caldisericota bacterium | reverse complement strand
CCCCATCAACTCCATCAAGCAAGCGTATCACCATGCTACTGCAGTTCTCGTTTGTGTAGGACGCCTGATTATCCAACTCTGCGACCGATATAAGAAAACTTGCGACTTCTCTCAATTCCAGCTTCGAGTGGCGTCTTATCGCATTGATGAAGGCTATCTGAGCGTGTTTTGGGAGCGTTATCTTTCTCAATAGATTGAGCATTTCACTTCTTGCGCGATCATTCAAGGGCGCGACCATATTGGCAATGGCCTCGCCCAGGAAAAACAGACGAAACTCCTCATGATCAAATTCGACGGCGCGTGTAGCGCTAGGGGATACAACAAGAAGCGCATGACCGCGAATACGTTCACGCACTTGTTGCGTCTGAAATGGGCTCTTTCTATTTAGTTCGCAGAAGTAATCGGCAACAAGTTCCAGATGATCCGGCTTGAGATAATCAACACGTGAATCCCACATTGCCAAAGCCACTTGGGAAAGCAGTTCACAATGCTCGTCTACAGAGAGAAGAGGGCCTCCAACCTCTCGAACACCAGAACGGTCTATCCACTTCTCATTTGCCTCCCTCTCAACAATGCCTCTGACAAATACAGCGAAGAAATCTTGACCAGCAGTATGTATCTGCCCAAGGAAGTCCTCCAGCGTAGGACTTTCCGACGCAATATCAACAAGTCTCCGAACCAAGACAGGCCTGGTTAAGAGCGAATGATCCTTCCCCAATCTGCTACGTACGTGTTCATAAACTCTGTCAGCATTTGCCAGACCTCGTTTAGCGCAATACTCTATAAACTGGATCTTATTCCATCGCCGAATCTCAAGTTTGGCAAAACCTACTGAGTACTCTCTGACTGTATCAAAAAGTGTTTCTTGTATCTTCAGATTTTCAAACTCAAAATATGCTTTCCGCGCAGCAACTATGACGGCCCCCTTTGAGTTAAGGGCCCCGACAAGAAGGCCCATTGCGGAGATGGCTTCGCCCGAACTGTTCTCGACAAACATCTCTTCAAAACCATCAAATGCTGGGACAATTACACCCATCCTTGTCAATGCCAGGAACGAGTCGTAGTATAAGAATGGAAAGCGATAGCGGTTTTGAAGCACACCGACAGTGATATCGTCAAACCGAAGGAAATGTCTTCCGCCCAAGGGAATCGGTACAAGAAGCCAATCAGATGCCTTTTGAGAAAAGAGTCTTGCCTGGCTTCGGGCTAACTGATTAATCAAGCATGTCTTGCCTTCGCCCGCATCACTTGTTACATAAAGTACAGTAGTCTCAAGAGGACTACGGCGTTCAAGGGTTATCCTTGTTGCTTCAAGGGCGTCATCAGTATGGTTTTCAGTATCCGCTGGTCGTGCTTCGAGTGACGGTAGAAGCGTGGCTTCTGGTGATACGAATATGTCGCGTTTATCCATCGTATGAAGCTCTGTCATTGGAACGGTTTCCTGGAGCCTTGTCGCGAGAAGGTCCAGCCTGGCAAGGCGAGCCAGTATCCATGTCGCAGCAGGCTTCTCGCCATTGCCGTCATCCACGAAGATATCACCAGATTTCTGTGTGATCGATATTTCGGCGATATCCCCATTGACGGAGAGCATCACCCTGGATTTTTCAAAAAGAAGCGTTGTCCCCGGATCTGCGAAAGTGGACACGATAGATCGGAAATCGTCGATCTGCATGGCTATAGATCCTTTTCGATTAGCTGGCTGTTGTTTACGTAGATTGGTATTCGCTGGCCACTCGGCTTCGGATGGAATCTGGTCACTGAGACCCCGCGCAAGAGAGCGGTTCGAATTGGAGGAAGGAAGTCGTCGTCGTCGCTAAGCAATAGTAATCTGTTGTAGCCCATACGGGCCGCGTAAATCAGATCACATGTCAGCATTGTGTCGACGGTCTTCTGCTCGTGTCTAGAAACGAGGTCATCTACCGTGACTTTGCAGCCATTCTTTGGGCATTTACCCCTGTGCAGCAGTTCTTGCACAAGTGGCAACAGGCATGAGGTATCATCGCATCCTACATCATCGGGGAGTCGAACACGGAGATTAGGAGGTCTACCTTTTCGTCGGAAAGTGTTGAACATGTGGTGGCCAGGTTCTTCCATCAGAGCAAAAGCCAGCTCGGCGTTCGTAACAACGGGATTCATTCTTTCTGGAAGACGAATTATCGCGGGGAAGT
>CAZEWU010000295.1:0-2169 GCA_964516155.1 uncultured Caldisericota bacterium | reverse complement strand
GGTCTGTCTTGCCGGAAAGAACAAGGCCGCAGGTGCATTCCAGACAGATCTTGCCGTCTTTGTCGTGGTGTGCTACGCCATCTGGACCACGTTCGACCAACGTATTCTCCGTCAACATGAAAGTGTCGGAAAACCCTTCTTGCGCGAAATACGGGAAGTCCTCACCGTCTTGCAGGCGGAGACCTACGGCGTCTACGCCGGTCTGCGTCTTCACGAAAGCGATGACACGCCGAATGGCTTCTTTCAGGTCATCCGGGCCATTGAGAATCTCCAGAATATGGAGACTCATGTCGCGATAGATTTCCCCCTGTATGCGCTCGGTGATATCGCGAAAGGACCAAACGCGTCCGACAACGGTGTTTCCGAAGCGCATCGGGATCGAATAGCGTTCGAAGACGCGGCCATCCTTGATGTTGACCATATCCGTGTCCGTTAGGGCCGATTTGTAGAGCAGCTGAACTTTCTTCAGGAAAGCCTCCGGCTCAGACACTTTCTCCGTCACGAACGCGAGGAGGGCGCTGTCATCATGGTTCCCCCGGAGCGAATCGGGAATTCCCCACATTTCGGCAAAGCGGCTGTTGGCTTTGATCACATTTCCGTCTTTGTCGACGGCAAGAATCCCGTCGGCCGTCGATTCAAGCACCCCTTGCAGCTGGAGTTCGCTGGCACGTTCGGCCTCTTGGGCCCGCTTGCGTTCGGTGATGTCCTGGAGAATGCAGTGGGTTTGTTTGAAACCGCCGTCGGATGTGTGCGCAATGCGTCCTTCGAACGCGATGAAACGCCTTTCACCATCTTTGCGCAGCATCTGGAACTCGGAGTGGATACGTCCCGTAGCCTTGAACAGGGAGAACCGTTCACGAAACGCCTCCACGAACTCCGGCGCCAAAAAATCGCCGAACCACTTGCCGATGACCTCTTCGCGCAGGTACCCGAGAGTTTCAAGCCAAGCTTGATTCACTACGATGAAACGCCCGTCCGCATCCAGGGACTGGTAACCCATCGGTGCCTGTTCGAAAAGGACGCGGAACCGCTCCTCGCTCTGCTGGAGTTCGCGCGTACGCTCCGCGACGAGACCTCTCAGCCGCACATGCTCATCCCGCTGCAGGATCGTTGCGGCTTTGATCTTGCTCATGGCTCGAACCTCGGCGACCAGCTCCTGTTCATCGACCGGTTTGGAGAGAAAGGCCTCGGCGCCGCTCTCCAGAGCCTGGACACGGCTTTCACGGTCGGTCCGCAGTGCCGTCAGAAAGACCACCGGAATCGAGCGCAGCCGATCATCGGCCTTCAGCCGGCGGCAGACCTCGTAACCATCCATGCCGGGCATGACGATGTCGAGCAGTATAACGTCCGGATCTTCGGCTAGCGCCAATTCCAGCCCTCGAGACCCATTCGGCGCAGTCAACAGCGTACAGTCCGGCAAGGCGTCCTGCATAACCGCCGCGAGAACGGTCAGGTTGTCGGGGTTGTCGTCAATTGCCAAGATCTTCATGTTGCATTCTCTCCTTCCAGAAACCTGCGCAATGTCTGAAACAGCACGTCGTGGTCAACCGGTTTGGAGATGTAGCCGTCGAAACCGCGAGCGAGGATCTCTTCTCGGTTGCCTTTCATCGCGCTTGCGGTCACGGCGACCACAGGGATGTCGCGCAATGCTGCATCCTCCCGGATTGCGGTGAGAATTTCAAAGCCGTCCATTTCAGACATGGCGATGTCTGTAAGGATGAGATCGGGATTGTGCATCCGCGCCTGCTCCATCCCAATTCGGCCGTTCTGCGCTTCGACGACCTGATAGGCATCACCCAGCAGAGCCCGTGCGGTGCGCATATTATCGGGATTGTCTTCAATCACGAGAACAACCGGTTTACCTGGGTGGTCTGGGCGGCGGCGAGGCGATGTGACCGGAACCGGTTCCGCTTGAGGGGGCGCGACCATGCGGGCCACCTCCGCGAGCAGGCCGTCCTTGTTGATGTCTCCCTTTTGGATCAACTGGTGGATATGGTTGCCCTTGAGGAAACTCAACTCCTGTTTGGTCACATGTTTGGCGGTCAGAATCAGTACCGGTAACCGAGCGGTGCGCTCCCTGTTGCGTATCGCCTCTAGAACCTGAAAACCGTCAACTTCCGGCATCATCAGGTCGAGGATCATCGCGTTGGGCAGCGTTTGCTCAACCTG
>CAZEWU010000294.1:0-2173 GCA_964516155.1 uncultured Caldisericota bacterium | reverse complement strand
CAAACGGTGAGTGATTGAACCTGATTGCCTGTCGACCACCATGAGGCGTGCCTTGTCGCGTTGTTCAAGCGGTGTCTGCGCAATAAGTTCTTTCGGAAGTTCATAGTCAAAATCTTGTATATTCACGCTTTACTTGGCTCCTTGTCTGTTTTTCAATCGAGCTTCACGCCCCGATAACAAATATTCATTATAGAAACCAGCCGGCTGTTGCCAAGGGGGGCAGACGAAGCTGCCGTTTCCACAAATACCGGCGTATCCCTAAACCTATCTTTCTGTTTTCCGAAGAAACCGTGGCGGAAGAACGCCGCCGGGTCCGGCACCAGCTGCTTCGATAACCCAGCTTCGCGCTGTCAGACGCTCAGAAAGAACAACGGCAGACTGATATACGTTGGCTCTTGCTTCCGGATCAGTGAAAGGAATAACGTATCTCCCCCGCGCAACTCTGTGCATCAATACATCCTGGATATGCGCCTTGAGTCTGTCCATTCCCTCCATTGTTGATGCAGATATCATAAAACCGGTATTCAGACGCTCTATTTCCTTGCGCCGTTTATCGTCAGCAAGATCGATCTTGTTGAAAACGAGGACGACCGGAATTCCTGAACACCCTATGCGGGCAAGGACGCTGTTTACTGTGCGGATGCGCTCCTGCAGGCTGCGCGAACTGGCATCGATAACGTGAAGCAGCAAGTCGGCATTCCGCGCTTCCTCAAGTGTCGACCGGAAAGAATCCATGAGTGATTCCGGAAGATCTTGGATAAAACCGACCGTATCGATAAGGATAGCGGTCTGTTTTCCAAATTGGGCAGGCCGCGCAGCCGTGTCTAGCGTTGCAAAGAGTCTGTTCTCTGCACGAAGCTCCGACCCTGCAAGCAGATTGATGATCGTACTTTTTCCGACATTCGTATAACCAACCACGGCGATCTTGACGGTTGCAGACTCCTGTCTCAACCGTGTCGCTACTGCGTATCTCGTATCAACTTTCCGAACCTGCTCGCGCAATTCATGAATTTCAGATCGCTTTGCTCTGCGCCGTTTCTGGAACAGCGTTTCGCCGGGCCCGCGCATTCCGATGAAACCAGCCTGCTGATCATAGCCGGCATTCATGGCTCGCAGCTGCGTCAGTTCAAACAGACTTTCTGCAATCTGAACGCGCATTTTTGCTTCAGCGGTATGGGCATGAGACGCAAAGGTCTCAAGAATGAGCCGTGCACGGTCCATCACGGGGACATCCAGATGATCAATGACATACCGATATTGAACGGGGGTAAGCTCGATATCAAAGATAACGAGATCAGCCCGTAACGCCTGCGCAAGATCATGCAGTTCATCAAGCTGGCCTTTCCCCAGAAGGAATCGACGCTGTTCTCTCTGAAGAAAACTGTGCGTGTCGAGGACTTCGACCCCCAGTCCTTCAACCAGCTGACGCGTTTCCTGAAGACGATCTGGATCAATCTCCTGGCCCAGTCTTCTGATGCTCACAAGTATGGCGGTACGAGCCCGGTCTTCAGTATTCATTTTTGTGGCAGCAGGTACTTCTGAATAAGTTCCTCCGAACAGTTGACCGTCGACGCAACATCTATCCCGTGCATGGCGAGCAGGCGTTCGCATTCCGTCATGATACCGACGCTGAACGAAATATGCGAATCAGAGCTCATCAGAAGTGGAGCATGATACTTCTGCAGGAGCTCCAGAACTCGTTCATAATGAGCTACATTTTCCGTTCTCCATGTATGTAATGCAGACTGATTGAGCTCTACCAGGATATTCCGTTCTGCGGCGGCGGCGATTGTATCTTCAAGATCTACCTGATACGGGAACCGTGGGTCGCCGATATGGGCGATGATCATGATCCGGTTCTTTTCCATAGCTTTGAGGAGCGCGCCGGTATTCTCCGCTACAGACGAACCGCCGTACCCTGTAGAATTATGAAATCCAGCAATGACAACGTCCAGTTCATGAAGCAGTTTTTCGGGCATATCCAGGTCGCCCCATGGATTGATAATATTTGCTTCAACACCGATCAATACGTGGATACCAGGCAGTTGACGCAGGGTGTCCTGCCGGATAAGATTCTTGAAATAGTCCAGCTTGGGGCCATCAGGACGCGCAGGCCCGTGATCTGTGATACCAATGTATTTGAGGCCGCGCTGCTGAGCGGCGGCAATAACTT
>CAZEWU010000293.1:0-2175 GCA_964516155.1 uncultured Caldisericota bacterium | reverse complement strand
GTAGCTCTGCAGGTAGATGATCAGGTAGGGGAAGAAGACCTGGACAGCGATGGAGAACAGGCATAGTGCGCAGAGCGCCAGGTACAGGAACGGGTTCTCCCGCATGACCGATGGCTGGAAGCCATAGACCAGGTTTTTGAAGAACGGAGCCCGCTGTCGTTCGATTTTCTTCTCCGGCAGCAGGAAGAGCGCGATGACACCCGTCAGGGTGACCAGCAGACCGAAGATGAGAAAAAACTCCTTCCACTGGCCGTGCTGCGTCAGGGAGTCGAAACCACCGAAGATGATGAGCATCGAGACCAGCGGCAGGACAGCCAGGACGGATTCGACCTTCCCGCGGTTCGCCTGGGTCGTCGTGTCGGTGATGTATGCATTGAAGGCAGCATCATTGGCGGTCGAGCCGAAAAAGGTCATGACACAGTCCATGACCACGATCGTCATGGCGGCCATAGCGACCGCATTGGCACCGGGGAACCAGGCGGCGGCGTTCTTAACACTGATGAACCCGAAGATTGCTGTGGAGAAGCCCCACAGGATGTATCCGGCGCAGATGAAGACCTTGCGCCTGCCGACCCTGTCCGAGAGCCCGCCCATGAGCAGCGTAGTCAGGGTGGCCGCGATGGCGCTGGCTGCGACCATGTCCGCGATATACGTGGGATCCGTCGAGATCGTGTTGTACAGGAAGACGTTAAAGTACATGTTCTCGATCGTCCAGGCAAACTGCCCTACCAGGCCGATGAGAAGAAAGGATGCCCAGATGCGTCCCGTCAGGCCGGCCGTTCCGTGTGCACGCGTTTTCATAGCTACCCTGCTCCTTCTTTCAGCATATGATACAACGCAACCATGCTACCTGCATCGGAGAAATCTTCAATGACCGGGAGCGGCAGGAGGGAACGCACGCGACCGGCCCCGTGGAAAGCGGTCGGGGAAGGGAGTATACTAGGAACAGGCCTCTCAGGAAGACGGCCGTTTGTTCCCCGGCATGGAGGTTCATGGTCCAGAGGAGGTACTGCATGCTGCATAAGGACACCATGGCGGCGTCGATCGCCGGTCGTGTTCCCGGGACGTTCTGATGAGCGGGCGCCGTATCCCCGTCCTCTGCCTCATCTGTGCGCTCATGATCCCGGCGCGCGCCGGCACCGCTTCTGCGGCGGCGAAGACCGTCTTGTTCTCCCCGAAGCAGAGCAGGGCGGTGTTCCTTGCGCTGCTGGCCGACGAAACGGTCGACGTCATTGAACTGACCGGCGGGACCTATCATCTCCCGTACACCATCATTAATATCGACCGCCGGCGACCAATCCTTGTGCGCCCGGCGGCCGGCCCGGCCGTCGTCTTCTCGGGATCGAGCATCGGCACCGACCCTCAGTTCTCGTTCGGGCTTCAGGGCCCCGCCGGCAATATCACGATGCAGGGGTTCACCTTCGACGGGTACGTCCTGGGGCAGCAGGGGATCATCCAGACGCTGAATGTCCACGACCTCGCCCTTAACGACATGACCGTGCGTAACAGCCGGTGCAACGGAACGACATCGCAGCCGTACCACGCGTGGGCGCTCTATCTTTCGTCCAGCGCGGCGGGCCATGCCGTCCGGTTCACCGCCGACCGCTGGACGGTCGACGGGTCCGGCCGCCGGATGAGCGCCCTGCAGGTATACGGGGGCGATCATGTCACCGCCAGGGACTGGCTGGTGGTGGATGTTTTCTATGCGGTGTATGCCAGCCGTGAGCGCGGCCCGCTCACCGACTTTGTCCTTGACAACTGGACTGTCGCCGGCGCAGGCTCCTCCGACGGAAACGCTCTCTACATAGAAAACAGTTCAGGGAGCTTCGGCAATATGCTCCTTATCGCCTCGGGGCGGATGACGACGGTCGGTACTCCGCAGCTGACCGACCGTGGCGGAAACTTCTCCAGCTCTGCGGCGGGCGGAGAGGACGGCTCACTTCCCGGGGCGTGGCGACGGCTGCGGTCCGGCGTTATCCTCCTGCCGTAGAGGGGCGGGAGGACGGGGTCCCTTCTGTCACAGGACTGTTTCCGTTCTCCTGATCACTTTGGACCGGGCGCTCCGAAGGTGACCTCGGCGGTACTCTCCAGCCGGGCGATGCCATGGCTGAGTTTCACGTTCCATTTGTCGATGACCTCTCTGCCGCCAGCACTGTCGGTACTGTGGGCGTCCTT
>CAZEWU010000292.1:0-2182 GCA_964516155.1 uncultured Caldisericota bacterium | reverse complement strand
GCTTCACGTCGCAGCACAGGCCGTATCCATGGCTCTGGACCGCGTGGATGTACTCTTCGTCAATGCCGTGTTCAGTCATGATCTCGCGCGCCTTGATGCAGTGCTGGTCCGGGAACCGCTGATAGTCGAGGTCATGCAGCAGACCGACGATCCCCCATTTTTCCTCATCCTCGCCCAGCAGGCGGGCAAAATGCCGCATCACCCCTTCGACTGCCAGGCCGTGGGTGATAAGGGCGTGGGAGTCATTGTACTCGCACAGCAGTTTATATGCTTCCTCTCTGGTTGGTTTCACGTTATCGTGCCTCCTGTTCAGATTCATTCGCAGCACGACACATCATACCAGGCTGCCTTGATGAAATCAACCAGAGAAGCGGTGGATCGTGGAAATCGCTGCGCCACCCGGCATCCAGTGTGATAGAATACTGCAGACAGAAAAAAGCGTCCGGAGGAATGCATTCATGGAGAACACAGTCAACATCGTCATGGAGCACAACGACAGGGGATACATGCTTTTTGCCGGGAACTATCCCGGGGCGTTCATGCGCGGAAGAACAAAAGAGGAGGCTCTTGGCAAGGTCCCTGCCGAGATCCGCTCGTATAATGCGTGGCGTGGGTGCACAACGCCGCAGTCGGAGCCCATGATCGCTATCGTTCAGGAATCAAAGACGGACCTGGATGTCGCCGACGCCGACGGCGAGGTCCTGTTCGACAGCGAACGGACGCCGCTCACCGAGAGTGAGTACGGTTCTCTCAGGGCTCTCGTCCTGAAGTCGGCGCAGGATTTCAGGACGCTGTATGCGTCCATCCCGGACAAGGACCTCGCGGCGCGACCCGCCCGGAAGACCTTTTACGGCGATACGCCGCTGACCGCCAACGCGATGATGGCCCATACCAACAGCGTGACGCAGTACTATGCGGCGCAGCTGGGTATCCGGCTGGAGCATGTGCCGGATATCTGCGAGAACCGGCTGCACGCCATGGACCGCATCGAACGGCTGCCGGGGTACCTGGATTCGGCCGTCGTCCTGGGGGACGGCGGGGAGTTGTGGTCTCTGAGAAAGGTCCTGCGCCGCTTCATCTGGCACGATCGCATCCATGCCAAAGCAATGTACCGCATGGCGGTGTCCCTCTGGGGCAAGGGCGCCGTCAAGAACCCGTTCTGCTTTACAGTGGAGAAATGAAGAGCGGTTCCACCGGGAGAGGCCGGGTCGTGCGGCGTCCTCAATGTTCAGGGTGATTTCTGCAACCTTCAAGGGGCTGGTCATCTTGCATCTGAATGACGCTATACTATCTTGTTGCAATGGGAATGAACAGGGTAGTCGTGTCTGATCTCTGAAGGGGGAAGCTGCGAGACTATGAGTCTGAATGAAAGCGACACACGAGCGAAGCTGATTGACCCAGCGCTGCATGAGCGCCAATGGACCGAGGACCTCATCAAGCGCGAGGAATCGGCTGGCAGTATACGCATTGTGGAAGGTAGTCCCGTCAAGGAGAAGAAGGGACGGACCGACTACATCCTGCGCGTGCGCGTCAATCCATCCACACAGCCGGTCGCTGTCGCCTTGATCGAAGCAAAGGCCGAGAGTCTGCCGCCGAACCACGGACTGGAGCAGGCGAAGGCCTATGCCTCCTGCAAACGCCTGAACGTCCCCTTTGTCATCGCCACCAACGGCCATCAGTTTGTCTTGTTTGACCGGTTCAGTGGCATGACGAGCAACGCGAGACCTATGAATGAGCTGCCAACACCGGCAGACTTGCGCCTGCGCTATGAGCAAGGCATGGGGTTCAGCCTGACCGATGATAGTGCCCTCCCGCTACTGACCCCGTACAAGGGTGGCGAGGCGACTCGCCGCTACTATCAGGATGCCGCGATCCGCGCGGTTCTTGAGCAGATTGCCCAGCGCAACAAGCGAGCATTGTTGTCGCTGGCCACGGGCACTGGCAAGACGTTCATCGCCGTGAACCTGCTGCGGCGCATCGCGGATGCCGGACAGCTGCACAAGGCCCTGTTCCTGTGTGACCGGGACGAACTGCGTAAACAGGCAGATGGTGCGTTCCAGAACGCTTTCGGCGCTGACGCGCAGCCGGTCACCGCAGGTGATGCCCAGAGGAACGCCCGTGTACTGATCGCTACGTATCAAACGCTGAACGTGGACACCGATGATGCCGATGCCAACTTCCT
>CAZEWU010000291.1:0-2184 GCA_964516155.1 uncultured Caldisericota bacterium | reverse complement strand
CCATTAACCGCTCGGCCACCTGCCCACTGGAGCCGACGACCCGAATTGAACGGGTGACCAGTTGATTACAAATCAACTGCTCTACCAGCTGAGCTACGTCGGCCTGTATCTCGGTTATTATAGATGCAAAGCCGCATCTGTCAAGCTGACCAGAAGGTCTGTCCTATGAAAGAGCCTGCCCGAGTTTTCGTTTTGCTCTGGCAAGCGCATTTGAAACAGATGATTTTGAAATCCCCATTGTTCCCGCGATCATATCGAGCGTTTCGCCATGCAGATGACGTTCAAAACACGATGCCTCCAACGGGCTCAGTAACTCAGAAACCATCGCGGGTTCAAGAGAAGCGCCGTCAGCTGCCGGATCGTCCTGTGCACTGCCACGCTTGTCGAACGTATCTATCGGCTCAACGTGAGTCCTTGCTGTTTTCCGCTGTACATCGATAAGCCTTCGAGACGCGACGGTAGCTACATACCCATCAAAACTCCCTTTATGAACGTTGTAGGTCCGGACGGCATGAAAGAACCCAAACACTGTCTCTGCAAAGTAGTCGTCCCGTTCGCTCTGAACATTGCAGTACTTTCGCGTAATGAATTTGAGGAGCGGCATGTACAGAGTAAGCAGCTCTTCAAACGCTGCATTGTCTCCCTCAAGAAAACGTCTTCTCAGGGCTTCCACCTGGGACGGCGAACGTCTATCTCTGGATTTCGACGGCACGGAATAATACAACGGCAAGTGCAGTAGAGACGTTCAACGACTCTACTCCCGATCTCATGGGAATTCTGACAAAGAAATCAACATTCTTTCGAGTAAGCTCTCTCAGTCCGCTTCCTTCACTGCCGAGAACAAAGGCTGAGGATTGAGAATACTTCTCTTTGCGATAGTCCGTTCCAGTCGAAGCGTCAAGCCCATATAGCCAGTAGCCTTCTTTTTTGAGACGTTCCATCGCATAGGAGAGATTTGCGACAGTGGCAATCGGGAGTAAAAACGCTGTTCCGGCTGACGCAGCAACAGCCACAGAAGAGAACGGACTTGACTTGTCTTTTGTCATAATGAGGCCATCTGCTCCCGATGCAGCAACGACCCGGATAATCGCGCCAAGATTGTGCGGATCCGTCACCTGATTGACCAGGACAAGCGATCTCCGGGCAGATTTTGATGGTGCACGTGCAAGCAGTTCACTGAGATCCAGCTGATGAACCGGAGCACATTGAGCCACGACCCCCTGGTGAGGAACATCTCCAAAATTTTTCAGGAACCATGTGCCGACCTTGTAATCCATCGGCACGTGAAGCCGTGATGCGGCATCCTTGATGGCTCGTATGCGGTCGTCCTTGTCGGAGCGTGACTCAAAGATCACTTTCTGGACGGGATGCTCGCTAGAGAGCGCCGCGAGCACAGAGTTCTTGCCATAAATAGTGAGAACATTCTGCAAATCACTGTTGCTTCTATTAGCCATAGATACGGTACCTCACACCATCGACACCGTCTTCGAGAAGAATCCCGACATCCCCGAGACGTTTTCTGATTCCATCAGCCACATCGTACTGCCCGGAATCTCTGGCCTTCTGCCGCAATTGGATAATACGATCCAGCGTAGCATCGACAGGCTCCTGCCCTTCCTGTTTAATTCCAAATTCACCAACAAGCGCTGCCAGCTCGTGCTGCTTATGCTGAAGTAGATTCTGCTTGCGATCCATATATGCCTGCATCTGATCCAAGCCCAGCACTTCGAACACCGTCGCAAACGTCTGGAAAATACGGCGAGCGTCACCGCCAGTCAGATTCTTCTCGGCCGTCATACGTCGTATCGCCGTCATGGCCTCAAAAACTGACGCCAATGCACGCGACGTATTGAGGTTGTCATCCAGAGAGACTTCAAATTCATGGAGAAAATCTCCGCAGATATGCTCGATCTCTGGAGAGACTTTGTCACCAGAAGCTGCTTCCATTCCCTGCACAAACGTAACAAACTCCACCATGCGTTCATATCCTCCGAACGCCTGGCTCAACCCCGAAATGCTGAATTTGAGTGGTTTTTCATAGGACGTCTGAAGGAGATAAAGCCGGATAACCTGCCCAGGATACTGCTCAAGCAGATCATGCATGGTCATCACATTACCAAGTGATTTTGACATCTTCTGAGATCCCATGTTTACCATACCGGAATGCATCCAGTACCGGACAAA
>CAZEWU010000290.1:0-2195 GCA_964516155.1 uncultured Caldisericota bacterium | reverse complement strand
TGCGCCATCTGTTTGACAAGATCAACCCCCTGGCGGTGGCCGATATCAAACCCGAGGAACCGGAAGTAGAACCACCAGACACCCAGCAGGAAAACCAGCACGGCACCGAAAGCATTACCGGATAATGCCAGAGAAGCTGCAAAAACGGCAACGATCGGCTTCACAAGGACAGCCACGATCGTATCACCGATACCGGCAAAGGGGCCCATGAGACTGATCTTGAGACTATCTGCAAGAGCAGTCTCTTTCTTCTCTTCAAGAGCGCAGACAGCGCCCATGATGATAGGCGATCCAATGTAGGAGTTGCTGTTGAAGAATTGCAGATGGCGCTTGACGTTCTGGAAGTACTCATCGTCGTTCGGATAGATCTTTCGCAGCACCGGCATCATGGACCATGCAAACCCAACGGCCTGCATACGCTCATAGCTCCAGGAAACCTCAAATGAAAGGTTATGACGCCAGACCATCTTCATGAAGTCGCGGCGTGTAACGGGACTTGGCGCTTCACTGGCTGCAGCATTCTTGACAGCATCCGCCGCACTCTCATCAACATTCTTCTTGCTGGCAAGAGAGGTATAGACAAAGACGACGGCAAAAGCAAGCGCCGCGATGCCGATAAGCGGCATATTCAGATAGGCAAAGCAGACATAGCCCAGGATGAAGAAACTCCACCATTTCTCAAGCGGCAGGAATGTCAGCAGGACACCGAAGCCGACCGCCGGAAGAATAGCTCCCATGGTGCCAAGCCCGCTTGTCAGCCAGGCCGGAATGCGAGAGATGAGCACCTGAAGAGGGGCAGCACCCAGCCAGACGGCCAGCGTGATAGGAATAAAACGACTGAGGCATTCGGGCAGAAGACAGATCCAGTGCATCCATGTAATACCCCGTTCGTTCTTTACGTCGCAGAAATGGTCGGCGCCATGGTTAAAAGCAGCGTTGATTGAATATGCAAGAACGTCCATTTGAGACATCAGTAATGAAATTGGCACGGCGACGGCAATACCCGCTCCAACAGCCTGCGCCGTTGTCCCCTTCGAAAGAGCTGCAACGGCGGTACCGATCAGAGCACCTGACATGAAATCAGGAACAAGCGTGCCGCCATACGTCCAGAGGCCGAGAGACATCAACTCAAGCGTACCGCCTACAGCCAGACCGATCATGGGGTTGTGGACGACCAGACCAGTGACAAGGCCGGTAATGATGGGATCTTGGATATTCAATGTCAGAGCATTACTACTGTACTGTGTAAGAGCACTCCAGAGACCAAGGATGAGTGCGATCATGAAACCATAACCTTGTGACATGCTATTTCACCTCGTTTCATTGCGCATTTGTCTTGCTGTTTTCCCCAACTGCCGTGTTCCCCTGCAGGATTATCCTGTCTGGCATGCCTTGCCAGCCCCGCAACACATCTCCTTTCGCCCCCATTGTTTCGCCGGTCCTGCCGCCTGTGGATCCCGCCCCGTTCTATGATGGCAGAGCAGAGTAAACGATAAGCACTAAGCCTTCCATTGCTGTCTGACGCGAGAACATACGACCGGATTTCAGCTTCCAACGCAACTATAACCAGAGGAGCTTTTATTGCAAGCCATTTTACAGACTGAAACGAACATTCAGTTGCTGATAGAAGGAATACATGTGATTTCTCGTCATTTCTAATCCTGTGCTATAATTTGTCGCAGTGAGCTTGGCGTTGGGGAGGTATCATGGCAAAAAGCCGCGGCGATGCGTTTGCAGCAGCTACTCACACACGGAAGAACGGCCCGGAAAACCCGCATGGAGATACGGCGGTTATTTACGAAGGTGAACTGGGCGTTATCGCCCGTTTCGTCAAGGACTGCCCGGATCTGGAAACCGGCGGAGATCTGTTTGGTTTCTGGACGCATACGGGCTCGCCCGTGATCCAGTATGTACTGGGACCCGGCAAGGCGGCTAAGCATGAGAATACTGCATTTTATCAGGAATCTGCATTCCTCCAGTCCGCCGGAGCGGCATTGCATGATTGCCACGGCCTGCAACACATGGGTACCTGGCACTCGCATCATCATCTGAGTCTCCGGGAACCATCCCGGGGGGACAGCTCCACGATGCAGCATGCCATCGACAAGAACCGGTTCAGCGGATGGCTCCTTATGATCTGCAATTTTTCAGAAGTAAGCGATGCCGTTGAAATGCGGGCCTTTCTTTATCATCAG
>CAZEWU010000289.1:0-2195 GCA_964516155.1 uncultured Caldisericota bacterium | reverse complement strand
CTTTTTCCATATCCACCCCTCCTCTTTTTCTATCATCACTCCTTCTCCGCTCTCCGTCCTGTTCCCGTTCCTCTCTGTCCTTCCTCTCTCCGCCTCTCCCGTCCATTGCTCCGTCCCCCCTGTCCGGGGTTTTGCATAAATGAGGAAGGGAAGGAAGAAAAATGACAAGCGCGAGTGTCATTTTTATGATAATTATGACAAGTCCACTTGTCATAATTATTGCATTGTTCTATACTTAGCTTGATGATCAGGAGGCAGGTATGGATACAGGTGTCTTCTCCATAAGGAATCCCTGGCGTTCCGGTCTTCTGCCCGGAAAACCAGACTGGATCTCGCGGCACGAAGTTCAGACAGCGTTGTCATGGATGGACGGCAGGCATGTTATTACTATTGTCGGGCCACGACAGGCAGGAAAATCGACACTGATGAATATGCTCATCCGTCATTTACTGAACAATGCCGCGGTACCGGCTGCCAATATTTTCTATTTCACTACAGACGATACTGAAACGATGGCACTTCTTGCCAATGTCGGTGACCTGCTGGCATTCCTGCGAGGCAACTCGACGGGTACAGGACGGCGGTATCTCTTCATTGATGAGATTCAGCGCCTGGAAAACCCGGGGATCTTCCTGAAAACACTGTACGACCTGGGTCTTGACCTGAAAATCGTTGCCTCAGGATCGTCTTCACTTGAGATTCGCAGCGCGTCGAAAGAGCACCTGGTTGGAAGAGGACGTGAGCTGGTCTTGTATCCCCTGTCATTTAGCGATATCGCAGCAAGCAGGATCCCAGGACTGGAGACAAGTTTCGACGACATCGCGCAGATCCAGCGTCTGTATGGTCCTGGCCTCTTGCGAACGTTCGATGAGTGCGCCGTGTGGGGCATGTATCCTGCCGTTGTCACTGCTTCGACGATGACAGAACGGTATGATGAGTTGCAACAGATATATCAGAGCTATGTGCTTCGGGATGTGTCTCAGTTCTTCCGCATTCAGCATACCGGTATTTTCAATAACCTGACAGTCCTGCTGGCCGGCAGTGTTGGCAGCCAGGTGCAGTGGGAGACGTTAGCCAAGACTACGAAGTCAAGCGCTGGGACGATTCATAGCTATGTCGACGTGCTGGAAGGAACCTTTATCTGTCGCCAGGTTCTTCCATATACCGGCAATGTCGTGGGGGCAATCCGCAGGATGCCAAAGATCTATTTTATAGACTGCGGACTCCGCAACAGCGTTCTCTCGGACCTTTCGGCGCTGCCGTCACGTTCCGATCGAGGGCATCTGGTTGAGCAGATCGTGTTTCAGGAGCTGTGCAAAGCCCTTGAGCCGACAGACAGGCTCTGTTATTGGCGCAGATATGCTGGTTCGCATGAAGTTGATTTTGTTGTCGTCCGGGGCGAGTCGCTTGTTCCGATCGAGGTGAAAGATTCAAGCATGAGCAATCCTGAAGTTCCTGGCGGTATCAGCGATTTCTGTGAAGCATTCAAACCCAGGAGCGCCATCGTTATGAACCGCAATTTTGCTGGAAGGACAATGAGCAGTGCAACCGCTGTCATGTTTCTCCCTGCGGCTGCAACTCTTGCGCGGCCGGACTTGTTCAGGGGACTGCTGACAGAAGCATTCCGCTGACTAGGTATCTGCCATCCCGTGAAAAAAAGTGGAATCCAGATAGGGTCCGTATCATCTCAGAGGTTCAGATCGTCGTATATGGTTGAACCCGGCGGTGAGCTGACGGGAAATCCTTGCAATTTGCAGCAGCTTTGCCAAACTATGGTCAGTACCTGATCTGCGTGTTATACTAGCATGTGATCAGGAGTGATACGGGCAAGGTAGAGATCTACCAGGGAGCCTTATGACAGATATCGAAAGGATGGAGTTCGTGTGATGACGGGTTTTGGTGTGCGTATGCTGTACTCTGTCGTCTGGTTCGTGCTGGGAACGTTCATGGGCAGTTTCGTCGGAGTACTGGCCTATCGGATTCCGCGCGATCAGCAGTGGGTCAGGGGCCGTTCTGTCTGTCCCGTGTGTGGTCATGAGCTTGGTGTCCGCGATCTGATCCCGCTCTGGAGCTATGTGTTCCTGCGCGGGCGATGCCGGTACTGCCATGCGCCCATCGGCGCCGGTACGCTGTGGATCGAGATCGCAACCGGAGGACTGTTTCCTGAGAGGGAGTGATCATTTCTGTGGTAGACA